>CAIXSC010000466.1 GCA_903921945.1 uncultured Planctomycetaceae bacterium | reverse complement strand
GGCCACCACGACTTCGTTGCGGGCGACATGCACGGGAAACTGCGGGAACTTGCCTGGCAGCGGAAAGTAGAAGTGGTATTCGAAGGTCCGCGTGTTGTAAGGTTCGAGCGTGACGTAAAAGGTTTTGGTCGGCTGCGAATTCAGCACCGGGATCGCGCCGCGTGGCGTCTCGATCAAGAGACTGAGTTTCTGCCGCGTCGACGTGGTGTTGGTGACAACGATCTGTCCACCGTAAACGGTGTGGACCAGGAATTCCTCGGTGACGTATTTATCGACCGTCTCGCCGTTTTCCACTCGTGTTCGATCGCCCAGCTTGAAGTAATTCTGGCTGACGAGAATCGTGGCGGCTCCCGCCGGCGCCTGGGCTGGACGCACTTCCTCATGGAACGCGACGAGTGGTCCGTTGGAGGCCAGCGTCATCCGCCGCCCTTCGAACTTCGATTCCACCTTGGCGGGCGCGAACGGCAGGTCGAGCACCGCGAGTGCGAACATCATCTCCGGGAAGCTGTTCGCGGCCTCGGCGAGGTTGCGCGAGAGGAACGGCTTCGCCGGATCGTGCTCGGCGTAATCCCGCCAGAACGCGTTGACCTTGATGAGATCGGCCGTTTGTTGGGCGACGGGAACCTGGTGGTAGTTGTTTTCCGCCCATTCGCGAGTCGGGTCGACATTACGGTAGAGCTGCCGTACGGCGTCGGCTTCGAGCGGTTCGGCAAGCAGCCCATCGAGGGCTTGCTTGGCCTGTTCCGCTTCGGCCCGGTTGGCGCCCGCTTTCTTCTCGGCCTTGGCGCTGGCGGCGTTCGCACGGCCGTCGCGTTTCAGGCTTTCGTCTTGGAGTTTGCGCTGCGCGTCCTTATCCCGTCCGCCCGCGGCGAGGCGGGCCGCGTTGGAAGCCTGGGGTTTGCCATCGCCACCGCCGGGCATCCCGCCCAAGCCCGCTCGACTCCGCAGAGCCTCGGCAGATTTGGCGACGGGAGCCATTCCGAAGGCGGCTCCTGGCGCTGCAGCGGCGGCGGGAGGCGGGGCCGGTGGCGCGGCGGCTGCCGCGCGGTCCATCAGTTGACGTTCGACCGTCGCCTCCCGCGCGGCGTTCACGCCAAGTCGATCGTTGGAATCGAGCTCGCCGCCTCGGACGGCCGTGTCGAACAAACGAATGAACTGGTCGGTGTTAGGAGGCAGCAAGGCGAACAGATCGCCCACGTGACGCGCTTGCCGTGGACGCTCGGCGGCGATCCGCTGCGCGAGCAGGATTCGTTCGACGATGTTGAGTTGGCCGTGGGCCCACGGTCGCAGGTAATCGGACAGGTCGGCTTGAAGCAGCCATTGGTCGATGAACGTCTTGTCCTTCTTGTTCACCAAGTAAGGCTTGATGACCGCCGCGAAAAACTCGGGATCTTTGCGATACAAAAAGAACGACAGTTCGTGGCAGGCATGTTTCGAATAGAGCTCCCGTTTACGCTCGGCGGGGAGCGTCGGCCAGTCGAGAATAAAGCGGAACTCGTTCAGTCGCGGCTCTTGGGTGAGCGTGCTGTATAGCGAGTGGACGCGGCCCAAATGGTCGTAGTATTCGAACCGGCTCGACGCGATATCCGCGAGCGAAAACGGCTCGTTGGCTCCGACCAAACTAATCTGTTTGCGTTGCGTGAAGTGGCCGGCCGGATCGAGTCCGTCGGCAAGCCGCAGATCGAGGAAAGCCGGTTTCGCCTCGGGGAGCGAGAGGGAACGGCCGGTCGCTTGCAGCGGGTCGGCGGCGACAATCCGCAAGTGCGAAGCGGTTCCCAGCGCCGCTCGGGGAACCACGACGACGCCATCGGCGTTCGGCGCGAGGTTGAGCACCGCGGCTCCGCCTTCGCCCAGGAAGTCGAGATTCGCGAAGTCGCCGGTCGCCGTTTCGCCCGCCATTCGTTTCGCCATTTGATCCGCGGCCCCCTCGGCGCCCGCATCCACGCCGCGGAACGCATCGCCGGCGGCGGCCACAATCTGCCCCGTGGCGGTCGAACGCACAGCCCACGGATTGAGTAGCAACGAGGGACGATCCAGCGAATTGCCCGCGAATTTGCGGGCGTACTTCCGGTCGAGGATGTAGCGATACTCGTCGCCAATGTCGCGCCCCGTCACATAGACCGACGGCGTGGTTCCTGGCGTGAACAGGAACGGCTCGGCCGCACGCACACGCGACAATTGTTCGTAGGCGGAAAACTCGGGCACGAAGCGAGCGCCGAACAGATGCACTCGGGTGTAGGGCGACGCATTGCGAAGTTGGATTCGCACTTGGTCGTTGGCCGCGGAAACGGAATCGATTTGCAGCGGCGCCAACGGAGCCGTCTCGAGATGACGGACGTTGCCCAAAACGTAATTCCCCAGTTTTTGGCCCGCCACAATCCGGACGCGAATTCGGACATTGGCGTCCTTGAGCCACAAGTCGAAATCGCCCGGCGGCAAGTCGGCCAATTCCAACAAGCCGTTGCGGATTCGCAGCGATGCGAAACGGTCGGCCACATACGTGCCGCCGCGTATTTCCAGCAACGCGAGTTCACCGCGGCGCGGTTCGGCGAGCGCGGCATTCGCAGGCGCGGCATTCGCAGCAGGCGCGGCATTCGCAGGCGCGGCGTTGGCAGCAGGCGCAGGCGCGGCGTTGGCGGGCGCTGCATTCGCGGGCGCGGCGTTGGCGCCAGCAGTGGCGGTGATTCCGCGCGGGTTGAAGTAGGGAAGGGTCAGAATCTCGCCGGCGCGGCCATGGAGCGTGGCGGGGTAGGTATGCGAATCGCGTTCGATGCGCCATACGCGTTCGACACCTTCCGGTCCGGTGGCGGAGACCGATTCGATGCCCTCGAGCGCGCCCAGGTCGACGCGGCCGCGTTCATCGGTGCGGAGAGTCTGGCGGATCTGCAACCGGAACTCGCGGTGTTTCAGCAGCAGTTGCAGAGCTCGACCGGGCCGCGGTTCGCCACTGCGTCCCAACAGGTCAATCGCGTAGCGGCCATCGTAGCGGCCGAGCAGCAGGTGCTCGACTTTCTCCGTGCGTTCGATTTCGTTGACCGCGAACTGCTCGGCGGCAGCCAGTTCGATTTTTTCGCCCGTGCTGCGGACCAGCGCTTTGCCGCGCAGTTCAAAACGAAGCGACGCCAATCGAGACGGCACGAGGAATTCGTGGGTGGTCTCGCGGTCCTCGTGCAAGACAACTCCGGGCACGACCTGCGACGTGGCCACGCCGTCATGGTTGGTGGAAATGATGGTCAAACGCACATCTTCGAGCGTCTTGAGCGAAACCGGGGAGCCGTTGACCGTCAGGCCGGGCCGGATCGCGACTTGGGCTTTGCGACGCGTAATGAGCGACTCGCGCTCCACGTAGAAGCCGGCGGTGAGTCCAAGTTTTTCGGCGTCGTGGTTGAAGGAATCGAGACTGGCGAAGCCAGCCCGTTCCAGCACGATCGGACGCCGGCCGGGCCGCGTGCTGAACGGCACGAGCACTGTGCCGTCCTCGGACGGCGAGAATTCGCGTCCTTCCAGCCACACTTTGGCGTCTTTGACTTGCCGATGCTGCTCGTCCAGCACCGTGAAGCGGAATCCGTTCGGTGTGACGCGTGCGAGTTGTCGCAGTTGTCCGACCCGCAGCAACGCTCGGCTGCTACGGCCGTTGCCGATAAAATCGACAACGTAGATGCCCGGTTTGCCGAGACGCGGGAACTCGAAGCGGCGGGCAACGCGGCGAAGCGGTGGATCGGCGTAATTGGCGACACTCTCGTCATTGGCGACAAGTCCATCCAGCTTGATGTCGGTGTCGATCTCGCGGAGTTCTTCGCGGTAGAAATTGACCGTGTTGATTTCGAACACTTTCACGATCAGGGTCGGCACGTTTTTCACAAGCAGTTCCAACGCGATCGGCTCGCCAACCGCGAAACGGCTCTTGTTGGCCGGCGCGAAATCGATGTCGACCCGTTCCTTGAGCTGCCGGAAAAGCTCGGGGGGCAGCAAGGACGCCCACTGCTCGACATCGCCCAGGCCGTTGACGATTTTCGTCTCCGCGAATAGGTGCTTGAGGTAGGTGTCGTCGATGTACGGTTCGTATTCTTTGAAGTCAGCGGCGGCGACGAAGAAGTGCGCGAGATAGTCGCGAACGAGCGGTTCGTCGTAGCCGACGGGAGGAAAGAGCGAGCTGCCGCTGTAGTCCGCGTTCAGGTTCGCCGGCACCGCCCGGTTTTCGTCGCGTTCCAACAGTTTGCGGGCGACGTACGGCAGCGGACGAGGCAGTTTGAGGTAGGCCAGGAACCGCGCCGCGTCGTATTTCCCCTGGGAACGGTCGGACGCCAGCCGCTGGTACAGCACGTGGGCCTTCAGCGAATTGTGAACCGGAGCGAGCCGGTTGACGAACTTTTCGAGGCGTTCGAGGTAGGCGTCGCGGAGAGCCGCGTCATTTCGCCAATCGTCATCCGGCGCCGGCTGCAGCTTGGCAAGATACGCTCGCACGAACGGCTCTTGGTTCAGCAAATCGGCCTTCAGCGTCAGGCACTCTTCAAGCTGGCTGAGCAGCAGTTGGCTGTGGATCGGGAAGGCTCCGAAGCCCGGCGAGTTGGGAGCGTTCAGGTCATCGATCACCAGCTTGACCAACGCTGGGTAATCGGGGCGGCTCAACCGCTGCAACAGATTCCGCCGTTGATCGGCATTCAGGGCTTGTTCGCCCAGAAGTTCAAGGCCCGCGTCTTCAATGCCGTTCAGCAGCGGGGCCTCGGCGAGCGCGCGGCGGAGCAGCGTCTGGCGACTGGCTAGCTCGTTGTTGAACGCCGTTGGCAGATCCGGCGCCGCACCGACCGTTTCCTTGCGATGGTCGAACCGCAGCCCCAGCCGATTCCGCAGGAAATCGAGCGTCTTGGCCGGGTCTTTGCTGTAGGTCAACAAGGCCAACCGGGTCTCGATTTCCACCCAACGAGGCGTGCGGTTGTGGCGTTCCAGCCATGGCCCGAGCAGCTCGCGCGCCTTGTCGAACTGCTGCGTGTTGAGCAGCTGTAGCGCGTGATAGTAGTAGTAATCGTCGGTGCCCGGCACCAACTGTTTGAGGGCGGCGGCCCGATCCGGCGCGAGCGCGAAATCCTCGACGAAGCCAATCTCGCCGCCCACAGCGGTTCGGCCAAACCATCGCGGAACGCCATAGACGCCTGTGGGGTGGTGGCCGCTTGCGGCGTCGTAGCCGCAGGAACCGCGGGAGCCGCAGGAATCGGCCCAGTCAAGGATACCGCCCCAACCGGTGATGACACTAAGGCTGGTCATACCATGGAGGCCCGTCACGCGACTGACGCCCGTTACGCCGCTTAGGCTGGTCACGCCGCTCGAGTTGATCACGCCGCTGACGGCGAACGCTGCGAGCAAACCGATCCACCACTGTCGCCCACGAAGCGTAGCCCCGCCTGGGATCTGACGCATGAATGCACCCTTGATAAGAATTTGCCGAGCCACTTGCGGACCGCGCGGATACGCCTTGGAACTGCTCGAACACCGCCTGGCCGGCATGCGGGAACCCTACGTTGCGTTCCACGCGATCGCCGGCCACAGTTCCCTTTGACGACATCGTCCCGCGAAAAGTTCCCAACTTCGACGAAAATTCGGCGTGGGTGGATTGTAGCGATCGGACAGTTCGCGCGTGCGGCGTTCAGTTTGTCGCCTTCGAAGACGGGCAAACTGCTTGTCTTGATCGATTGGGGCGACCACAATGGTCGGTTTCCCACCGGGGCGGCGACGGACCGTGGCCAAGAACGAGGTCGTTCGCTCCCAACCCACCTAGCAACTTCGATCCGTCCATCCTTCCTAACCTGGAAACACGGGGGAGTCATGCAACGAGCCATCCGACGAGGCGGAATGTCGTTGGCGTCGCTATGCGCGACAGGAGCCTTGGTTTTCGCGACGCAGTCCGCGGCTTGGGCCCAACCCGCCGTGTCGGCGGTCGCTCCCGGAGCGGTCACGCCCGGCAAGACCGTCGAACTGACGCTCCAAGGCAGTAAACTCGACGACCCGCTGACGGTCTGGGCCAGCTTCCCTGGAAAAGTCGAACTCGTTCCGCTCAAGGAACCCAAGCCCGGCCAGACGGCTCGGACGGTGAAAGTGACGCTGGAAGCCAACGTTCCGGTCGGTATCGGCGGCTTGATCGTCGCCACGCCGGACGGTGTGACCGATCCGGTCTTGGTGATGATCGACGATCTGGCCAGTGTCGCGGACGACGGGAAGAATCAGGCTCCGGCCCAGGCGCAGTTGCTCACGCTGCCCGTGGCGGTCGACGGTGTGAGTGACGGAACGCGTTTTGACTATTACAAATTCGCCGGCCAGGCTGGCCAGCGGCTTGCGGTCGAGGTGTTCGCGGCGCGATTGGGTCAGGACTTCGATCCGGTCATTCGCTTGTTGGATGCGGCTGGCAAGGAATTGGCCATCGCCGATGACGATGCGGCGACTGGCGCTGACTGCCGTTTGGGGCTGACGCTGCCCGCCGCGGGCGAGTATCTCGTGGAGGTCCGCGACAATCAGTTTCGCGGCGGCGGCCGCTATCGCCTGCGGGTCGGAGATTTTCCGCTGGCGGCAACCGCCTTCCCGCTAGGGGTGCAAGCGGGCACAACTGGCAAAATTGGCGCGGCGGGACTGGGCGTCGAAGGGGTGGCGGCACTGGATGTCGCCGTGCCGGCGGAGCGAGCAGGCGAGCAGGTCTCGGTGGGTGTGAAGTACGCGGGCGGCGCGGCGTCGGCAATCACGACGATCGTCGCCAGTCGCGGTCCCGAATCGGTCGAAGTCGAACCGAACAATGAAATCGCGCAGTCCAATCCGATCGCGGTGCCTGGCGCCGTGAGCGGCCGCTACGACGCCGCCAAGGACCGGGACTGCTTTCAGTTCGAAGCGAAAGCCGGCCAGCGGCTCGCCTTCCGCGCATTCTCGCGGAGTCTCGGATCGGCGGCCCTTGTGAAAATGTTCGTGCAAAAGGCGGACGGAGCGGCGGTGGCGGAGAGCGCGGTGAGCGAAGCGGACGAGGAGACGCTGGTCGTGGCGATTCCCGCCGACGGTTCCTACCGGCTGGTGACGCACGATCTGTTGAAACGCGGCGGTCCCGATTTGACCTACCGGATCGCGATCGACAACCCGGCTCCGTTCAGTTTGGCGTTGAAGCCGGACAAGGCGACGAAGGCTCGCTACGCGCTCGCGCCCAACGGCGCGATGGCGATCGACGTGCCCGTCGCGCGTAGCGGCTATGACGGACCGATCACGTTATCGATCGAGGGTCCGGGCGGCGCCTACCAGGTGTTCAACAACGTCATTCCGGAAAAGCAGGCGACGACGCGGATGATCGTGCTGCCGCCGGCCGGCTTGGCGCCCGGGCAAGTCGCTGTCGTTCGCGTTCGCGGAACGGCGACGGTGGATGGCCAGCCGTTCACCGCCGTGACCAGCACGATCGACCTGACACGGCTCAACCGGCCGGCGCTCACGCAGCCGCCCTCGTGGATCGATGGCATCATTCCGACCGCGGTCTCCGCTCCCTTGACGCCGTTCTTCACCGCCGCGTTGGACAAGACGTCGGTGGACATGGCCACCACCAACCCACAGGCCGAGTTCAACGTGCTGTTGGAGAGGAAAGTCGACGCGTACAAAGATCCGCTCGCGGTGACGTTCCCGAACGCGCCGGCCGGATTGACGTTTGAAGTTAAACGCAACGGCAACGGTCCGAAGGAAACGTATCAAGTGATCGTGAAAGCGGCTGCGGGAACCCCGCCCGGCGCGCACTTGGTCAAGGTGCTCAGCTACGGGGAACTGGCTGGCAAGGGGATGGCGGTGATCTCCGGCGACTTGCCGATCAACATTGTCCAGCCAGTCGCCGTCAGCTTGGCGCCGGCCGGCGCGATTGTGTTCGGCAACAAGCAGAAGGTGCGAATCGCGATCGCCCGGGCGTCGCTTGGGGGAGTAGTCGACAAACAGCCGGTCGTGGTGAAATGGAAAAAACTGCCGGCGGGTGTGACCGCGCCCCCGGAAGTCACGATTCCCGCCGACCAGGACTCGGCGGTGGTGGAATTGGTTGCGGCGGCCGACGCCGCGGCAGGAAGCTTTGCCGACTTGGCCGTCACGGCCACGACGAAGTTTCAAGGGAAAGATGTGGCCGTGGACAGCGCCGCCGTCAGCGGTGAAATCGTCAAATAAGCACATGACGGGTGCTGCGAAGGTTCTTTCAACCGATAGTTCGCTGCGAGGATGAGCTCATGCGAAGCGTATTGAGAATCGGCTTCCTGGGGATGGTCTGCGGCGCCTGGGCGCTGGCGAGCGTCGCCGTGACACCCGGCGCCGCCCGCGCCGCCGACAAGGCGATGATGGACCAACCGGTCGCGTTGGAAACCGTCGTGGTCGGCACTCCGGCGCGGATCGAAGTGTTTCCCGCAACGGTGAAACTGACCGGCGTCCGCCAGCAGATGCAGCTGGTTGTCACGGGACACTACGCGGATGGCACGCTGCAGGATTTGACACGAGCCAGCCAGTTCGTCTCTTCCAATCCGGCGATCGCCGTGCTCGAAGGCAGTGTGCTCAAGCCCAAGGCGGACGGCACGTGCGAGGTCACGATTTCGGCGGGCGGCCAGCAGACGAAGGTGGCCGTCGAAGTTTCCAATCAAGGCCAGCCCGACCCGGTGATGTTTGAAACCGGGGCGTTGGTCGCGTTGACGAAGAACGGTTGCAACAGCGGCGCCTGCCACGGTTCGCCGAGCGGCAAGGGTGGATTCCGCCTGTCCTTGCGGGCGTTCGATCCGGCGGTAGACCAGTTGACGCTGGTCCGCGAGGACTACGGTCGCCGCACCAATGTGTTCCAACCGGAATCGAGTCTGCTGCTGGCGAAACCGCTGATGAAAGTTTCGCACGGCGGCGGCCTGAAGCTGCGAAAGTCCGAACCGGCTTACCACGTGCTGCACGACTGGATCGCCGAAGGCTGCAAGCTCGACCCGGCCGATGCCCCGCGAGTCGTGAAGCTCGAGGTTTACCCGCCGTCCGGCCGCGTCCTCAAGCGGCCAGCCCACACGCAGCAGTTGTGCGTGTTGGCCCACTTCTCCAACGGTGTGGTCAAGGACGTGACGCCGCTCGCCAGCTTCTCCAGCTCGGACACCGAGGTCGCCTCGGTCGATGAAGCCGGATTCGTTGCTGGCCGCGACCGCGGCGAGTCGGCGATCGTGGTCCGGTATCTGGAACATGTGCAGACCTGCTTCCTGACGTTCGTCAAGGAAGTGCCGGGCTTCGCGTGGAATCCGCCGCCAGCCAACAACTTCGTCGACGACCATGTCTATGCGAAGCTGCAGCAATTGAAGTTCGAACCGTCAGGGCTCTGCACCGACGAGGAATTCCTGCGGCGAGTGTATCTCGACTTGATCGGCCTGCTGCCAAGCGTCGACGAGACGAAGAAGTTCCTCGCCGATCCGGCTCCCTATAAGCGGAAGCAGTTGATTGAAGAATTGATGCAACGGCCGGAATTCGCCAAATTCTGGGCGCTGAAGTGGGGCGACCTGCTGCGAATGACGTCGACCGCGGTCGGCGGCGACGGCGTGCATAAGTACCATCGCTGGGTGCAGCGGGCGATTGAACAGAACATGCCGTACGACCAGTTCGCTCGCGAACTGTTGACCGCCAGCGGCAGCACGCTTGCCAACCCGCCGGCGAACTTCTATCGCACCACCGCCGACGCCAACGACGCGGTCGAGACAATCTCGCAAGTCTTCCTGGGCTCGCGTTTGCAGTGCGCGAAGTGCCACAACCATCCGTTCGAACGCTGGACGCAAGACAACTACTACGGCATGGCGGCGGTCTTCAATCGCGTGCAGAAAAAGAAGACCAAGCGACCGAACGAGTTGGTTGTTTGGTCGGCTCCGTCGGGTGAAGTGACGCAACCGCGAACCGGCAAGCAGATGAAGCCGTGGGCCCCGGGCGTGGGCGATCTCGCCACCGGCGCGGACGACGACCGCCGCGATCCGTTCGCCACTTGGTTGACGTCCAAGGACAACCCGTTCTTCGCTCGCGTCGAAGTGAACCGGATCTGGGCGCAGTTCTTTGGTCGAGGACTCGTCGATCCGATCGACGACTTCCGCGACTCGAACCCGGCCGCTAACTTCGCGCTGCTCGACGCCCTGGCCCGCGATTTCGTGGAGCACGGTTTTGATCGGCGCCACACGATCCGCACGATCTTGCAAAGCCGCGCCTATCAAGCCAGTTTCCGGACGACGCCGCTCAACCAAGACGATGCGAAGTACGCCTCGCACTTCCAGCCGCGGCTGTTGAGCGCCGAGCAACTGCTCGACGCCATCTGCGCGGTGACCGATGTGCCGGAGACGTTCGGCAGCTTGCCGCCCGGCACCAAGGCGACGCAAATCCCGGCCCCCGATTTGGCGAAGAACGAATTCCTCAAAACGTTCGGCCAGCCGGAACGTCAAACGGTCTGCGCGTGCGAACGCAGCAGCGAGTCGAATTTGGGCATGGCGATCCAGTTCTTCAACGGACCGCTGATCTACGAAAAACTGAAAAACGAGAACAACCGATTCCGCAAGATGATCAAGGCGAACAAGCCCGATCAGGAGATCCTCAACGAGCTGTACATGGCAGCCGTCTGCCGAGCTCCGACGCAAGCGGAACTGGACGCCAGCCTAAAACACTTGGCCGGCAAACCTGACCGCGTAGCGGCTTTCGAAGACATCTGCTGGGCCCTGTTGAACACGAACGAATTCCTGTTCCAACACTAGTCCGGCGAATCGCGGACCGTTCGGCGGTGGCTCATCCCGCCGCCGAACACGGGGCCGAATCCTTTAGTCACCTGAGTGCGGGGAGAGACAAGATGGCGAACGACACAGTGGCACGGGCGATGACAGTGTCCGAGTGCGCGTCCAAGTGCGAGTCGATCACGGCTTCGATCACGGCGTCAGGGGCGCGGGCCTACAGGCCAAGCAAGAAGTTGGCCCGAGCGTTCGCGTCCGTGTTGGCGGCGACCGCGGCGGTCGCGTTGCTGTCGGCGGGATCGCCGACCGCGGCGCAAGCGGAGCCGGTCAGCTTCAAACAAAAGGTGGCCACGATCCTGGTCGAGAACTGCTTGGCCTGCCACGGGCCGAAGAAGGCCGAGGGTGGTTATCGCGTCGACACGTTCGAACGGGCGATGTCGGCTGGCGATTCGTCGACACCCGGATTTGTGGCGAAAAACCTGGACGGCAGCGAAGTCTTTCGCCGGGTGATCGCCACCGACAAAGTGGAACGGATGCCGCTGGATGGCGATCCTTTGCCGGCCGAGCAGGTCGCTATTCTGAAGCAGTGGATTGAAGAGGGGGCGACGTTTGACGGCCCCGATCCGAAGGCGTCACTGGCCACGATCATTCCTCCGCCCACTCATCCGAATCCGCCCGAAGCGTATCCGCAGCCGCTGCCGATCACGGCGGTCGCGTTTAGCCCGGACGGAAGCCAGCTCATCGCGGGCGGCTACCACGAATTGACCGTCTGGAACCCGGCTGATGGCCAACTGACTCGCCGCATTAAGAACATCGGGCAACGCACCTACGCCCTATCGTTCAGCCCGGATGGCAAGTTGGTGGCCGTGGCCTGCGGCGCGCCGGGGAAACTGGGCGAGGTCCGGGTTGTCGATTTCGCCAGCGGAAACGTGACAACGGTGTTTGGCACCACCTCGGACGTGGTGCTGGATGTCGCGTTCAGCCCGCAGGGAGATCGCGTGGCGGTCGGCGCGGCGGATGGACTGCTGCGGATTTTCGAAGCGGCCACCGGCAAAGAACAGTTGGCGATCAGCAGCCATTCCGACTGGGTCCAGGCGGTGGCTTGGAACGCGGACGGTAGCAAACTGGCATCCGCGAGTCGCGACAAGACGGCCAAGGTGTTCGACACGAAGACCGGCGAGCTCTTGGTGACGTTCTCTGGCCACGGCCAGCCCGTGAAGGGCGTGGCATTCCATCCAGACGGCGCGGAGGTTTTCTCGGCGGGCGCCGATAAAAAGATTCAGCGATGGAAAGTCGCGGATGGCGCCAAGACGGCGGAGATCGGCTTTGGCGACGAGGTGTACAAGCTGCCGATGAGCGGCGGGTTTTTGTTCGCGTCGTCGGCTGACAAGACGGTTCGCCAATTCGACGGGAAGACGCAAGCCGCCGTGCGACAGTACGCGGGCTCGCCGGATTGGGCGTTGTGCGTGACGTACCATGATGGAACGAAACGGGTCGCGGCGGGCGGCTTCAATGGCGAAGTGCGGATTTGGAACGCCGCTGACGGCGCCGCGGTCACGACGATCGTCGCCGCGCCGAACCTCGCGAAGAAGTAGGCGGCGGCGCGGTCGAGGCGGGAGTCTGGCGAATGATCACACTGCGGGGCGGAGCGGCGCGGCTGTGCGACCAAACACGGCGCCGCGATATGTTGCACATTGGCGGGCTCGGCCTGTTGGGCCTTGGACTGCCAGCATTACTCGGCGGACACTCCGTCCAAGCAGCGGGCGGCTTGTCCTCGAATTCGGCCGGGGCCCACATCGTTTCGAGCCCCGGGCGAGCGAAGTCGTGCATCCTCCTGTTCCTCATGGGTGGCGCTCCGCAACATTCAACCTGGGATCCGAAGCCGGATGCGCCGGCCGAGGTTCGAGGCGACTTCGGCCCGATCGATGCCCGCGTGCCGGGCATGCGAATCGGTTCGCTGCTACCGAAATTGGCCACCGTCGCCGATAAGCTGTGTCTGCTGCGCGCGGTATCCACCGACGACAACGCGCATTCGTCCAGCGGCTACTACATGCTCACCGGACGTCCCCACGTGCCGATGAACCGGGAAAACGCCAACCCTGGCGCCCCGAACGATTGGCCCTGCTTGGCAGCCGTCGCCCAACGGTTGATGGCGTCGCGCGGAGAGCTCCCGGCTGCCGTGAGGCTGCCGAAACACATTTTCAACACCGATGGATCGGTTTGGCCGGGACAGGATGCGGGCTTTCTCGGGCGCAATGCCGATCCATGGCTGTTTCGTTGCGAGCCCGCGTCGGCGAATTACCACATCCCCGAGTTTCACCTGCCGGTGGATGTGCCGGCGGAACGGCTGGAACAACGTCAATCGCTGTTGCGGCTGTACAACCGCCGGTTGGACGAAGCCGAGCGCACGGGAGCGATCGGCGCGTATGACCAGCAGACGCAGCGAGCGTTCAATCTGCTGGGATCGGCTCGCTCGCGCAGCGCTTTCAATCTGGAAATGGAGACGCAAGCGACTCGCGAACGCTACGGCATGACGCAGTTTGGCCAGAGCACGCTGTTGGCGCGGCGGTTGGTCGAAGCCGGCGTGCGGCTCGTCCAAGTGAATTGGTTCCGCGGACCGGAAGAGCCCTCGGACGCGCCTTGCTGGGATTCGCATTCGAAGGAATCCGACCGCTTGAAGAACGTCCTGATGCCGCCACTGGACGCGGCGTTTTCAGCCCTTATCGAAGACCTCGATGGCCGCGGATTGCTGGACGAGACCTTGGTCGTCTGCCTTTCCGAGTTTGGTCGCACGCCGCGTTTCAATGGGCGAGCGGGCCGAGACCACTGGGGGCCCGTGTTCTCGATCGCCCTGGCTGGCGGCGGAGTCCGCGGCGGCATGATTCACGGCTCATCGGACCGCTTGGGTGCGCAACCGCGTGACGGCCGGGTTCGCCCGGAAGATGTGACGGCGACCATCCTGCACTGCCTGGGTTACGCCCCGGGGACCGCATTCCTGGACGCTCAGGGACGCACCTTCCCCGTCAGTCGCGGCGATGTGCTCGAATCGACTCTTGCTTCTTCTTTCTCCCCGAAAGCCCCGCCGCAGTGACCGCACAGCTCCTCGATGGAAAGACCTTGGCCCGCGAACTGCAAGATTCCATGCGGGAGAAGGTCGACCGTTTTCGACAACGCCACGGGGCGGTTCCCAAGTTGACCGCCGTGTTGGTCGGCGAAGATCCGGCCAGCCAAGTGTATGTGCGGAACAAGCAGCAAGCTTGTGAACGCGTGGGGTTGGCGAGCGATCTGATTCGCCTCGACGCGGCCACGACCGAAGACCAGTTGCTCGCGTGTGTCATGCGGTTGAATGCCGATCCGGCCGTGCACGGCATCCTGGTGCAACTGCCGTTGCCGTCACGTATGTCCGCGAATCGAGTATTGGATGCGATCGATCCGCGCAAGGACGTCGACGCGTTCCACCCCGAGAATGTCGGGCTGCTGTCCCAAGGGCGGCCGCGTTTTTTACCCTGCACGCCGCATGGCGTGCTGCAGATCCTGCACCGGTACGGTTTGTCGGTGGCGGGCAAGCGAGTCGTCATTGTGGGC
This sequence comes from uncultured Planctomycetaceae bacterium, assembly GCA_903921945.1. Classification (GTDB taxonomy): domain Bacteria; phylum Planctomycetota; class Planctomycetia; order Pirellulales; family Pirellulaceae; genus CAIXSC01. Next base: position 12,858 of record CAIXSC010000466.1, on the reverse strand, counting down.
CGTAGCGACATTGTGGGCCGGCCGCTGTCGTTGTTGCTGGGCGCCAAGGATTCCCACCTGGGGCCCGACTTGTGCAATGCGACGGTGACGGTTTGCCATAGCCGAACACCCGACTTGGCCGCGGTTACGGCCGAGGCCGACGTTTTGATCGCGGCGATTGGCCGCGCAAAACTGATTGACGCGCGGATGGTGCGACCCGGCGCGGTGGTGGTGGATGTCGGCATCAATCGCCTGGAATCGGGCTTGGTGGGCGACGTCGATTTCGAGTCGGTGCGGGAAGTCGCTTCGCACTTGACGCCGGTGCCCGGTGGCATCGGACCGCTGACGGTCGCGATGTTGCTGCATAACACGCTTCACGCCGCGGAATTGGCGCACGCATGAATCGAGCTCCGGTCCGCATCGCGGTGGTCGGAGGCGGGATTACCGGCCTGGCGGCCGCTCATCGACTGCAAGAGATTGCCCCGGCCTGCGAAACGGTGTTGTTCGACAGCGCGCCGCGGTGGGGTGGCGTCCTCGGCACGCTGCGCCAAGACGGTTGCCTCATCGAACGCTCGGCCGACATGTTCATCACTCGCGAGCCCTGGGCGCTCGAACTGTGCCAACGCATCGGGTTCGCCGACCAACTGATCGATACCAACGAGCGGGATCGGCGAGCGTTCGTGGTACACCGCAGCCAATTGGTGGAAGTGCCCGAAGGGTTCACCCTGATGAGCCCGGCGCGGATCGGTCCGATGCTTCGCACACCGCTGCTCAGTTGGCGAGGCAAACTGCGGCTGGCGGCCGAGTGGTTCATCCGCAAGCGGCAAGCGTCGAGCGACGAAAGTTTGCGGGACTTCTCCGTGCGGCGTTTTGGCCGTGAAGCCTACGAGCGGCTCATTCAACCGCTGATCGGGGGCATCTACACGGCGGATCCGACCAAGTTGAGCATGGCCGCGACCATGCGGCAATTCGTGGAAATGGAGCAGCGACACGGCAGCGTCATTCGCGGCACACGCGCCGCGCAGCGAGCGGCTCGGCGTCCGAGCGAACACGCGGCGACGGTCCGCGATGCTCGCATTGGCAGTGGCGCCCGGTATGGACTGTTCGTCGCGCCGCGGGATGGCATGTCAAGCTTTATAGACGCGATTGTCGCGCGATTGCGGCCCGGTTCGTTGCGGATCGACACGCCCGTGACCGCGATCCATCCGTTGACGCTCGCCGGCGATTCGCTCTCCGCCGCTTCCGGGGTATCCTCCAGACCAACATCCGGGTTCCCCCACGCATCGGCGTCTGCATCGGCGTCGGCGTCGGCATCGTTGTCTGTCGATCCAAGCTCTTCGTCGTCGGCGCAGGCCAATCGGTCGACGGTCTGGATGGTGACCGCGGGTCGGCCTGACGAGCCGTCGCGGACGGAGCCGTTCGACGCGGTCATTCTGGCGACGCCAGCACCGCGCTCAGCGGCATTGGTCGCCTCGTGGTCGGAGCCGTTGGCGGCGGAGCTGCGCGGGATTCCCGTGGCGGGAGCGGCGATCGTGCTGGGCGTTTATCGACGCGCGGACATTCGCCATCCGCTCAACGGCTTTGGCTTCGTCGTGCCGTTGGTGGAACGGATGCGGATTTTGTCGGGCAGTTTCGCGAGTGTGAAATTCACGGGCCGCGCGCCGGACGATCTGGTGATCACGCGCACATTCCTGGGCGGGGCGTGCCAGCCCGAATTGCTCGAGCTTGGCGATGCGGAGTTGCGTGAAGCGGCGCATGAGGACCTGAACAAGCTACTGGGACTGAGCGGCCCGCCCGTGTTCAGCGACGTGGTGCGCTGGGACGGGGCGATGCCGCAATACCATGTCGGGCATCTTGAGCGGGTCGATCGGATCGAGGCGTTGGAAGCGGCTCATCCCGGGTTCGCGCTGGCGGGCAACGCCTATCGAGGCGTGGGGATCCCGTTCTGTGTTCGCAGCGGCGAACGGGCGGCGGCCCGGGTCGTGGAGCAACTCCGCGGGCGCCTGCTATAATCCGCCGCCACGCTCGCGGCGTTCGCTATTTTCGCGACCGCGCCCCATTCTTTCATTGTCTCCTGGAGTATTCGCCAGATGGCCATCGGTTTCGGACTTATCGGCTGCGGTATGATCGCCAAGTTCCACTCGAAGGCCGTGGCGGACCTGCGCGGCGCCAAGGTTGTCGGCTGCTTCGACACCGTGGCCGCGTCCGCGGATCGGTTGGCGGGCGAGATTGGTTGCAGCGCCTACCATGATCTCGACCAGATGCTTGCGAACCCGGACATCCATGTGGTCACGATTTGCACACCCAGCGGCGCGCACATGGAACCAGCGATCGCGGCCGCCAAGGCAGGCAAACATGTGATCGTGGAGAAGCCGCTGGAAATCACCTTGTCCCGCTGCGACGCGATCATCAAAGCGTGCGAGAAGGCGGGCGTGACACTTTCGACAATCTTCCCTTCGCGGTTCCACGAATCGTCGCAGTTGCTCAAAGCGGCGGTCGACGGCGGCCGCTTCGGACGGCTGACGGTCGGCGACGCCTACGTGAAGTGGTTCCGCACGCAACAGTACTACGATAGCGGCGCTTGGCGCGGCACGTGGAAGTTCGACGGTGGTGGCGCGTTGATGAACCAAGCGATCCACAGCGTCGACCTGCTGACATGGATTATGGGACCGGTTGTCGAGATCTCGGCGGTCACCGCCACGCTCGCCCACCAGCGGATCGAAGTGGAAGATGTGGCGATGGCGACCTTGAAATTCGCCAACGGCGCGCTCGGCGTCATCGAAGCCACGACCGCCGCCTTTCCCGGCTCATTGAAGCGCGTCGAGATCCATGGATCGGAAGGCTCGGTGGTGCTGGAAGAGGAAAGTCTCAAGACGTGGGCGTTCGCCAAAATGACGAAACGCGACGAAGCGATACTCGCCAAAATGGCGGACCGCACCAAAACGGGAGGCGGCGCCTCCGACCCGGCGGCGATCGGCCATCACGGCCACATGCTGCTCTTCCGCGATGTGCTTGACGCCATTAAGAAAGGCCGCCAGCCACTGGTCGATGGCCTCGAGGGACGCCGCTCGGTTGAAATCATCCTCGCCATTTACAAGGCGGCGGAACTCGGCAAGTCGGTCACTTTGCCGTTGGCCAGCGACCCGAAGCTTAAAGCCCGCGCTACCGCCGCGAAATAGATCGCCATCCACGGTTTTCTTATCGTCTGTCCGGGAGTTCCGTGGAATACGGTTTCCCGGCTACACTCCGTTGGACAAAACGGGCATCGTGCCAGCCACTGTTCGATTCCCATCCGACAAGTCATCCCGCCAAGCTGGACCAAGGCGGGTTCGACTTCGAGCGCCGCGTTTCGCTCAAGATTCGTGGCTGATTGCGAGCGGCCTTTCAGCGAGGCGTTGAAACGGCTCGCTACCATCGGTTGTCGCTACGCGACCACACGACCGGACTTCTCCGCATTTCCGGGAGCTCGGTACACCGGTGCCGGCCTCTCGCCAGAATGGTGCGTCACTCTGGCGAGAAGGATCGGCAGATGGGCCTTTAGAACTTGGGCAACTCGAAATTGGCGGCGTCCGAACCGGATGGCGGGACGACGAATCTGAGCTGGGTTTTCGCCGGATCGCTGAACTCGGGAGGTATCACGACACCGAGCTTCTTCGCGGCGGCCGAGCCCGGTGTGGCCGCCTGCGCCATCGCCTGAAGCTGGCCAGCGTCCATGCCACCTTCCGGATTGTCGAACTTGGTGTCGCCACTGGCCATCGTGAAGTACACGCGATTCTCGCCGGCCACGGCTCCTTGAATCAACTTGAAGTTACCACTGTCATCGGTCTTGCCGAAGCCAGAGGCCTTTTCGTGCAGGAAATGCACATTGATGCCCTTCGCGGGCTGGCCACCAATCGTGACTTTGCCGGATACGGTGACGGTCTTAACACTGAAGTCGTCGCCTCCGCAACCGACAAGGAACAACGCGGCGAGCGTGGCGGCGAACAACCCATTCCTACGCAGCATAAAACGATCAACTCCCAATCAGGTGGCTTGGTCTACAAAATCGATTTCAGTTCAGTGAGGAAAGCAGACGGCTTGGTACGCGAAACCAGCCCGAAGAAGCTTCCAAGGGCCAGTTTCGAACCGCCGTCTTGCAAAAGCCGAGTTCCCCAAAAGTCGTCCACCAGTCGCCGGTCGCGAGTAGCCAAGTCTCTTGGCGAGATGCTTGGCCAGATCGAGCAACCAAATGCCGATGGAGCGATTCCCGGGGCGTGTTCGTCTTAGTAGTTGCCGACGGGGTTGCCGTCGTGAATGTAGGTCAATTGGCAGAGCACATCGTAGTTGATGGTCTGCGAAATGCCGCGAGTGGAGCCGTCGCACAGCACAAACGACGCGATGCCCGGATGCATGCTGTTGTAGACCCAGGCATAGGTTCGTCGCAGCGCGTCGTTCTGGTAAGGACGATTGATGTTCCAGTCGTTACCGTACGGCAGGCTGTTCGTACTGGCACTGATGACGGTGGACGACGAGCCCGGTGTGTAGCCATGGCAGCAGGTGTGGGTGCCGGTGAGACCCCATGGCCCATAGGCGCTGGAAGTCTTGCCCTTGATTCCCGAACCGCCAGTCGCTTCACCGACCGCGATGCTGTTGCTCGTGCCGTCGGTGATGCCAGCGAAGGTGGCCGCGCCGTCGTTGCCGAACGCGCCTTGGCGGACATCGCCACCATAGACTCCGTAGCGGTCGCTGTAGTCCGTGAATCCGCCCGCGGAGAACAGGTAGTTGGTCCGTTTCGCATTGTTGCGGCTGTAGAAGTCGCCGGGCGTCCCAGCACCGCTCAAGACGTTCTCGCCCGCGACCGGCGAAGACGGGCACTCGAGCATCTTCAGACGCAAGCTGGCGATCGCCACATTTGTCGCGTCGGTTCCCATGACGGCCAAGCCGTAAGGTGACGACATGCTGGAGCAGAGATTGAAATTGTACTGGCTGTGCGCGGCGCCTTGCTCGAACTGCGGCAGCATCAGGGCCCAGCCCGTTGTGTTTTTTACCTGAGTGTTCCAGGCCGGGAAGTTCGCGCGACCGCTGCCGATCAGCGCGGGCGGGAACACGTTGTGGGTGTCGTGGTAGTTGTGCAGCGCCAACCCGATCTGCTTCAGGTTGTTCGTACACTGCGTGCGGCGAGCCGCTTCACGGGCCGCTTGGACGGCGGGCAATAGCAGCGCCACGAGAACGCCGATAATCGCGATCACCACCAGCAATTCCACCAGTGTGAACGCGGAGCGCGAAAGTCGGAGCCGTTTACGACTCATACGAAATATCCCCTCGATAAAAAGATGACTTCGTCCGGCCACTCGAAGACCACGGTCACGCGCAGCGATCCTCTCGCTTGACCGCGAGCGGCCACCTTCATCCGCACGGGAGATCTCCCGTGAGCATGAAAAATTGCCAAGCGGCCTTCGGAGCGAGTCAATGACAGCCGAGCGAGAGCCAGAAATCGATGGAATGAACAGACAGCCGGGAACGCCGCGAATGCGGAAGGAACGATAAGCCTTTGCCTGGGCCCAGTTGTCCAGAATCGTAGCCGCAGCCTCAAAATATTCAAGAGAATTGCTCGGATTTGCTCTTTCGTTCCAATCCGCGAACCTTACGGAAAACTTATAGCCAGCCAACCAACGTGCCGTTGCCAGCCCGCAGAGCGTCCCCGATCGTTCCCAAAGGCGAATTCCGTGCTTGGCTCATGGTTTGCCGGTATCATGCTCCGATGAACAAGCGATAAAGCATGCGACGGATTCCAGTCGCTGGCCCGCGGAGAGCTCGCGCGATGAAACGTTCAAGTGGGTGGTTGGCGGTTTGGCGCCTGTACGGATCGCTCGTCGCGGCAGCAGTCGTAGCGAGCCTGTTGATGATCGGCACCCCGCCCACCGCGGCGATGGCTCAACCCAACCCGGCCAATCCGGGTGGCGGGAACGCGGGTGGCGGCAACGCGGGCGGAAACGCGGGCGGTGGGAATGTCGTGCGGGGCGTGCCTCTTGGGTCGCTGGGAGCGGGCGGGCCGGCGCGGCGCGTGCCCGACGACGACTACTACATCAGCCTCGCGTCGTACTACTCGGGCGACTACGCCGTCTCGCGCCGCAATTTCCTGGATGTCTCCCGGGGCGGAATCAAGGCGTTCGACGGACGTCGCTGGATCGATTCGATCTGCTACCACACGATGCTGGGCGAATGCCATTACCAGATGGGCGATCTGGTCGCGTCGCTTGACCAGCACACGACCGCGCTCTCGTTGTATCTCGCCAACCTTACCTGGATGGTGCGAGTTGACTTTCCGCCGACACCGGACTTGATGGCGCGTGTTTCGCGGCCGCCCACGTGGGGTGCGAGCCGCCGGACGGTTGCGCTCGGCCGCTACCCCGACACGCTTCGGACCTTCATGGGGCAAACCGACGCGGGCAACATGGCCGCCGTGCAACAAGGCGGCGTGATCGCCCAACCGCAACTCTACCCGATCGGCGCCATGGAGATCCTGCGTTGCATCGCCATATCGCTGAAACGCCGCGCCGAACTGGTTGGGCCGACGGGACAGTTCGATCCCGCGACCGAACGGATCCTCGCGGCGGTCATGCAGCGTCCCGGTCCGGCCAATCACTGGTCGCAATGCTTCCTCGATTTGCAGGTTGGTCTCGCGTTAATCGCCGCTGGCAAGCCGGCCCAAGCCGCATCGGAGCTGCAAAAGTCGCTTTTGGCCGGCGGCCAATTCGAACATCCGCTCACGTGCCTGGCCCTGTTGGAATTGGGGAAGATCTCGCTCGCGGCCGGCCAGTGGGACGCGGCGGCGACCGCCTTTACGGAAGCCACCTACTCGGCCGCCATCTACGGCCAATACGATGTGCTCGAAGAAGCGTTTCGCGGCGCGGTTGCCACGCATTTGCAGCGCGGCAACAAAACGTTTTTCGCGCCGCTCGAACCGGCCGCGATCTGGGCCGATCGCACCTCGGTAAGCCTTCAGACCACGCTGTACACGCTGGCGGCGGAAAACCTGCTGGCGATCGGCGAAACCGCGCGCGCGATCGCGATGCTCGCCAAAGCCCGCACGGTGCTGGGGCGCCATGACGCCTTGCTCGGTTTCGCCGGCGCGCGTTACCAGTTCGAACTCGCCAAGGCCAGCTTTCAAACGGGCAATCTCGCGGCGGGCAACTCGGCGCTGGCCGCCGCCATGGTCTTTCAAACCAAAGGCTCCAAACGTGTCTTTCAATCGGTGCTCGCCAATAATCTCTACGTGGCGAACGTCCTGTCCGATCGCTCGGCCGACGCGTTGTATTCGGAGGTGCTGCGCGAACCCCAGCCAGCGGACTGGGCCAGCGAGCCGATGGAGACACTCGCCGTCTCCATGGTCAATCGCCTGGGCGCGATGGAGAACTGGTTTGAAGTCGCGTTGAAACGCAACGAACACGAGAAGGCGTGCGAAATCGCCGACCGTGTTCGCCGGCAACGATTCTTCGCCAGCTTGCCGCTGGGCGGCCGCATGCTCGCGTTGCGATGGATCCTTGACGGTCCCGCCGAATCGCTGGGAGACCGCGGCGCGCTTCAGCGCCGCGACATCTTCGCCAAGTATCCACAATTCGCGGAAACCGCCCGTCTGATTGAAACGCTGCGCCAGGAGATCGCCAAAGAACCGCTGTCGTTCGAAACGCCGGAGGCGATGAAGCCCGCGCAGCAAAAGTACGAACAATTGGCGAAACTGGCCGCCGCCCAGGAACTGTTGTTGCACGACATGTCGGTCCAGCGGTTGCCCGCCGATTACGCCTTCCCGCCACTGCTCGCAATCCGCGACCTGCAAGCGAGGCTGCCGGAAAAGACGCTGATTTTGGCCTATTACAACGGCGCCCGAGGGCTGTACGGATTCGCGATCAACCGCGAGAAGTACGCGGTCTTTCGAGTCGACGCGCCCAACAAAGTCCGTGCCGACCTCGCCGAGATGGCCAAACGCATGGGGCTTCGCGATCGGACACAGCCGCTGGCCGGTAAGGATTTGAGTGACCTGGAATGGCGCGTCTTGGGCGAACGCATCGGAGCCGCGCTCACCAACAACGCCAAGCCGGAAAGCTGGGAGCAGTACAGCGAGGTGGTGATCGTGCCCGACGGACCGCTCTGGTATTGTCCGTTCGAGGCGTTGCCGGTGGGACGCGACGGCGCATCGCTGATCGCGAAATGTCCCGTTCGCTACGTGCCAACCGTGTCGCTGGCTGCGCCTGATCTGCGGCCCGCGCGTGTCAATCCGCGAACCGCTGTGGTGGCGGGCCGGCTCTATCCCGCGGAGGACCTGAAGGTCGCCGCCGGCGCTGCCGACGAGCTCGCTGGCGTTCTGCCGCTGGTCACGCGGTTGCCGAACCGTTTGCCGGCGCCGTCGAGCCTCGTGGCGAAGTTCGTCGATCGGTTGGTCGTCTATCACGACATGGAAGATTCGGACCGCGCACCGTACGACTGGTCGCCCGTCCAAATCGATCAGAAGAAGCCGGCCAGCAACCTGGGTTCCTTGCTCACGATGCCGTGGGGCGGCCCCAGCCAAGTCATCTATCCCGGCTTTCATACCGCCATCGAATCGGGATTGAAAAAGGGCGGCTCGGGCGACGAACTGTTCCTTACCGTCTGCGGACTCATGGCCACTGGCACCCAAACCGCGCTGCTCAGCCGTTGGCGAGTTGGCGGGCAGTCCAGCTACGACCTCGTCCGCGAATTCGCCCAAGAACTGCCCCACGCGCCGGCCAGCGCTGCTTGGCAGCGAAGCGTGCTCTTGAAAATGGACGCGGAGATCGATCCGGCCCGCGAGCCGCGCGTGCGCCCCGGTCCGCCCGGCGAATCCGTTTCCGCCCGACATCCCTTCTTCTGGTCCGGATACTTGCTAGCGGACACCGCCGCCCCGCCCACGCCACCCGCTGACAAAGCGGGAGCCCAAGTGGCCGTTCCCGCCGTCAAGTAAACGCCAATCCGCGTAAGATGGCTGTTCATCTTCAGCCACTTCGCGTGCTCGGAACGCGGCTCGCAACAGACCCCGAGAACGCTCGTCCAACGCGAGGATGGCTCACGTTGGCGGGTATCGGTCTGTTCCCACCCTACCCCTGGAGCAGCTCCCATGACGAACTTGGGTTCCATTCGACATCGTCGCGATTGGCTCGCTAGCGGCATGGCGTGGATCGCGGGACCGCTAGCCATGTCGGTCGCGGGCCCCTTCCGCCAGGCCGTAGCGCACGGGGCCGAGTTGGCCGCTCCCGCGAAGATCAAAGTCGCGCAGATTGGCGTTGCTCATGCGCATGCGAGCAAGCTTTCCGTCTATCGCCGCCTGCCAGAGTACGAAGTTGTCGGGGTGTGCGAACCCGAGGAATCGCTTCGCAAGGCGGCCGCGAATCAACCCGCGTACGCGGGTCTGACATGGTTCTCACGCGACGAACTGCTGTCGATTCCCGGATTGCAGGCGGTGCTCGTCGAGTCCTCGGTTCGCGACTCGCTGGAACACGCCGAGGCTTGCGTGGCCGCCGGAAAACATGTGCATTTGGACAAGCCGGCTGGCGAGTCGCTGGCCCATTATCAACGGGTTCTGGCAGCCGCCGAACGACAGCGGCTCATGGTGCAGATGGGGTACATGTACCGCTACAATCCGGCCATGGTGCTGTTGCGTCAATTCCTGGCCGAAGGCTGGCTGGGGGAAGTGTTCGAGGTGCACACGGTGATGAGCAAAGTCGTGCCGCCCCGCGACCGATTGCCGCTTGCCGACTATCCCGGCGGCATGATGTTCGAATTGGGGTGCCACATCATCGACCAAGTGCTGTCGGTGCTCGGCAAGCCCGCGTCCATCCACGCTTATCCGCGAAAGACCGTCATCGGCGACAACTTGGTCGACAACATGCTGGCGGTCTTCGAATACCCGCGCGCGACGGCAACCGTCCGCGCGACCGCGTTGGAAATCGACGGCAACGAACGCCGCCATTTGACGGTGTGTGGAACACGCGGCACCTTCCACATCCAGCCGCTCGACAACCCGCGAGTCCGGTTGACGCTCGATCAACCCCGCCGGAACTATCAGCGCGGCTACCAGGATGTCGCCTTTCCGAAATACGAGCGTTACCTCGGAGATGCGATCGACATGGCCCGCGTGATTCGCGGGGAAAAGCCGAGCGACTTCTCCTACGCCCACGACCTCGCGGTTCAGGAAGCAGTGTTACTCGCCAGTGGATTGCCCGTTTCGGGAGCCGCCAAGCCATGACCAGTCCGCTTGGGCCTTTCGCCATTCGCCCCTCGCTGCTCGTCGCCGCGTCGCTACTCGCGCTCCTAAATGCCGCGACCTTCGCCGCAGTGAACTGCGCTGCCGCCGCACCAGCTGCGAACGCAAAAGCCGCGAACGAGAAAGCCGCGAACGCACCAACTGCGAACGCAAAAGCTGCGAACGCACCAACTGCGAACGCAAAAGCCGCGAACGAGCAAGCGGCGAACGAGCAAGCTGCGTCGGCGACTCGCGCAGCCCTGGAACTGTACGAGCGGGAAGTCAAACCGCTGTTGCGGGAGCGCTGCGCCGCGTGCCACGGGGCGGTGAAACAAGAGGGAGGACTGCGGCTCGATACGGCGGCATTGGTTGTGCGAGGCGGCGACAGCGGACCCGCGATTCGACCGCGGGCGAGCAAGGAGAGCCTGCTGCTGCGTCGTGTGATGGCCACCGACCATGACGAACGAATGCCGCCCGAAGGCGGCCGACTGGATGCCACGCAGCTCGACGCGCTTCGTCGCTGGATCGACGCGGGCGCCCCTGGACCGGCCGTTGAGCCGACGCCGCGGTCTCCGGCCGAGCACTGGGCATTTCAACCGGTCAAGCGACCCGCGATTCCCGCCGTCCGCAACACCGCGTGGCTCCGCAACCCGATCGACGCGTTTGTCCTCGCGCGGCGGGAACAAGCGGGACTCGGTCCGCCTGAGTTGGCCACCGACGCCCGTTTGCTTCGCCGCGCCTACCTGGATCTGATCGGCTTGCCGCCTTCGTTGCAACAGCAGGATCGATTCCATCGCCAACCCGACGTCGACGCCGTCATTGACGAACTGCTCGGCCGGCCCGAGCATGGCGAACGGTGGGCGCGACATTGGCTGGATGTGGTCCGCTACGCCGACAGCAACGGCTACGAGCGCGATGCCGAGAAGCCGTTCGTCTGGCGTTACCGCGACTATGTCATCGATGCGTTCAATCGCGACCTGCCGTTCGATCGATTCATTCTGGAACAGATCGCGGGCGACCAGTTGCCGGACGCTCACACGTCATCGCACATCGCCACCGGTTTCCTCCGCCTCGGGCACTGGGATGATGAACCGGCCGATCCGCCGACCGATCGCTATGACCAACTGGACGATATCGTCAGCACCACCGGGCAAGCGTTTCTCGGCCTCACGATCGGGTGTGCCCGCTGCCATGATCACAAGTTCGAGCCGCTCAGCACGCGCGACTACTATAGCTTGGTCGCCGTATTCCAGCCGTTGCAACGGCCAAGGAATGGACGCGTCGAGCAGCCGGTGGTGATTCAAGGCGAAAACATCTATGCGTGGCGCGAAGCGGCGGAAGCGATTCCTGAAACTCGCGTGTTGCTGCGTGGTTCGCCGGCCAAGCTTGGCGAGCCGGTTGGTCCAGCGGTGCCGATGGTTTTAACGCGACGGCAGCCAGAGTTTCCCGCGCCGACCGCCACTTCGTCCCAACGCCGGCTCGGGCTGGCGCGCTGGATCGCGAGCGTGGAGAATCCCCTGGCCGCGCGCGTGTTGGTCAACCGCGTCTGGCAACAGCATTTCGGCGCCGGCCTCGTTCCGACCGCCAACGATTTCGGACTCGCGGGAGCTCCCCCCGGAGATCCCGAACTGCTCGACTGGCTTGCGGATTGGTTCATGCGCGACGCCCAGTGGTCGCTCAAGTCGCTGCATCGATTGATGCTCGGCAGCAACACATGGCGGTCCGCGAAGACACCGGACTCGCCGATTCGCTATCGGCGGTTGGAAGTCGAAGCCATCCGCGATTCGATGCTCGCTGTCAGCGGTGAACTGAACGCGCGTCGCTACGGGCCGGCGATGCGGCCCGTCATTCCGGCCGCCGCCATCGAGGCGAACACCGACAAGGATAAGATTTGGAAGCCGTCGAATGCGGAGGAGACAGCGCGACGCAGCATCTACGCGTTCATTAAACGCGGGCTGGTCGTGCCACTCTTCGAAACACTCGATCTGGCGGACACCGTCAGCAGTTGCCCGCAGCGGCAAGTCACAACCGTCGCGCCGCAGGCGCTCAGTCTGTTCAATGGCGAGTTCGCCAACTTGCAAGCCCAGCGATTCGCCGACCGTCTGCGACGCGAAGCGGGCGCCGATCCGGGTGAACAAGCGATCCGGGCGTACCGGCTGGCGCTTGCGCGGGAACCGTCGGCGAGCGAACGGGTGGCGATCGCCGACTTCCTCCGCGACGAACCGCTCGAACAATTCTGCCGCGTGCTCTTGAACCTCAACGAGTTCGTTTATCCGGAGTGATTCATGGCTCGCTTCGATCCGGCTGTCCACGCTTCCGGCCAACCATTCCAACTCACGCGACGCGCGATGCTCGCGGAAGCGGGGGCTGGCTTTGGCCTGTTGGCGCTCGCCGATTTGCTCGCGGCCGAAACGGAGTCGCGGCCAGCGGCCGAGTCGCGGCCGGCCACCGAGTCGCGGCTAGCGGCGCAGACCGAGATCAAGGCGGCGTTACGGGAGATGCCGGCCAAGCGGGCGAAGCACTGCGTGTTCTTGTTCATGAATGGCGGACCGAGCCAGGTGGACACGTTCGATCCGAAGCCGCTGCTGGCGAAGTTCCACAACACGCCGTATCGCGGCGAGGCGAAGGTCGGGTCGAACGGCCGT
>CAIXSC010000465.1 GCA_903921945.1 uncultured Planctomycetaceae bacterium | reverse complement strand
GACCAAGACGATAAACCCGAGCGGAATCGTCACGATCCCCGGTTGGCTGAAGGGGACCAGCGCTTGATCTTTCGGCAAGCCGTACACTTTGGCGTAAGTGTCGCCACTCAACAAAATCCACGCCAGCGACGTGATCATCCCCACCAGGATCGCGGCTGAAATCCCTTGCCGCGTCGTCCGCTTCCAGAACAACAGCATCACCAACGCGGGCAAGTTGGCCGAAGCGGCCACGCTAAACGCCCACCCCACAAGGAATCCGACGTTCATTCCTTGGAACAGGATGCCGAGGATGATTCCCAACACGCCCACTCCCAGCGCGGCCAGCTTGCCGGCCCGGACCTTCTCATGGTCGGAGAGCGGTTGGCTGAGCAAGATCGGCAGGAGGTCGTGAACGACCGCGCCGCTCGCGGCCACAATCAGGCCGCTGACCGTGCCCAACACCGTCGTGAACGCGATGGCGGAAATGATGGCGAAGAGAAGATTGCCAAAACTGCGGGCCAGCAGCGGCGCCGCCATATTTTCGTCGCTGACATCCAACGCGCCACTGGTCATGGCGCCGAGCCCCAATAGCAGCGTCAGCAAATAAAAGGCGCCGATCACGCCAATTCCCACGACCGTGCTTTTACGCGCGGCGGCCGAGTCTTTCACGGTGTAATAGCGGATCAAGATATGCGGCAGCGCCGCCGTGCCCCCGAACAACGCCAGCATCAACGAGAGAAACTCCAACCGGTCGACCAGCTTGCCGCTCTTGATACCCTTAAAGATCGGGTGATTGCCGGGTCGCAAGATCTCCGCGCCGGCCACGGTTCGCGGCGTGTACGTCACCGAGCGGCCGCCGTCCGGTTCTTTTGTCTCTTTCTTGTCCCACAAGACAACCTCGCTGCCGTGCAATGCGCGAAGAAAACCGATCGGTCCCAGCGGCCCCGTGCGTTCGACACCGCCTGGCAACTTGCTCAGATGGCCCACAGGCCGCAAGTCGGCCTGCCCGTCGCCCCGTCCCCACGGCAGCCCGTTAACCAGCTTGCCTTTGTCCTTGGTGAATGTCACCGTCTGCGGAGCCATCGCTTCGGGACGCGTGTCCACCTCCAGGCCGCGACGCAGGATCAGCAACACGAGCACGCCGCTAAAGAGCACAAGCAGCGAACCTTTGATGAACTGCACATAAGTGGTCGACACCATCCCGGCCGTCACCACAATCACCGTCACAATCAACCCGACGGTCACAACCCCCAGCCACTGCGGAAAATTGAATAGCGGCTGGATCAACGCCCCGGCGCCTACCATTTGGGGAATCAAATAAAAGACGCTTACCGCCAGCGTGCTGATCGCCGCCGTCAACCGAATCCCGCGACTGTGGAACTGGCTATCGAGCGCGTCGGCGAATGTATAACGCCCCATCCGCTTGAGCGGCTCGGCGACCACAAATAACGCCACAATCCAGCCGGCAAGGAAGCCGATCGAATAGAGAAACCCGTCATAGCCGTAGAAGGCGATCATCCCGCAGATGCCCAGGAACGAGGCGGCCGACAGATAGTCGCCAGCGAACGCCACGCCGTTGACAAACCAATGGATCCCGCCGCCCGCCGCGAAATAGGCCTGCGCCGACTTCGCGCGGCGCCCGAAATAGAAACTCAAGCCGAGCGTCAAGCCGACGAACGCGGCGAACACAGCGATCGCCATTACCGATGCTTCGTAGATCACGCGGGTATTCCTTCCAACCTTCGATGACAAGGAAGAGGACGAGACAGGGGACGAGACAGGGGACGAGACAGGGGGACGAGACAGGGGATGAGACGGGGAGCGAGACTGGGGTGCGAGATGAGGGGAATGGCGAGAGGACGGGGAAAAGAGGGCAGGCGAGACGGGAATGCCGGATCGATCAGTTGGCCGGTGAACGGCAGAGGAAGCCGTAGAGCAACGCCAAGCCGAACGCCAGCAGGATTAACGCCAATCCGTAGACCACCGCCAAATTCACGCCCTGGAAGACAACCGCCTCCATGAAGGCGGGCGCGAAGGCGTTAAGCAGGACGAAGGCGACGTAAGCCAACAGGTACAACGCGAATAGCCGCAACCCGTGCCGACTGTTACGCGCCGACGTCGCCGCCGTCTCGGTTTCCACATACGAACCCGATCCGTGATCCAATCCAACCATTGCTCCGCCCTCCCCCTCGATGTTTCGCCCCGTCGCATCGCCGCGTCCCCGCGGCCCGACCTGCTCGCCGCCGCGTGGTTCGGTCCCCGCGACTCTGGCGCCAGCTAAGTCCAAGCCTCCCAAGAGAAGCGGGCCGCCGTCCGTTGTCAAGTTCCGCCGCCGTCACCGGCT
>CAIXSC010000464.1 GCA_903921945.1 uncultured Planctomycetaceae bacterium | reverse complement strand
GCCGAGTTGGCCATCGTTCGCGGGTCGCTGGCGGACTTGCGAGCGGCCTACAAAGCGAACGAAGCCGACGCGCGGGCGTTAGTCGCCGTGGGCGATTCGAAGGCCGATCCATCGATCGCGCCGATCGAATTGGCCGCGTGGACGATGCTCGCCAACCAACTCCTCAATCTCGATGAGGTTCTGAACAAGTAAATGAACGCCAACTCCGCGCCCCACCGTCTATCCGCGTCCTCAAACGCTCCGCACAACGTCTTGCGGCGCGCTAGCCCTAGCGATTCCCCCAGTGAAGCCGCCACCGATTACGAGCGTGCGATGGCCGATTATCGAACAGCCTGGACGCGGCGGCATTTCTTCCGCGCGGGAGGTCATGCGTTGGGGTGGGCGGCGCTCGCGGCGCTCGGTGGCGGTGAGCGGGCCGGATTGGCTCAAGAGCCGGCAGGTGGCTCCGGGTCGGCTTCGCGAACGGCCGTTGGCGCGTCCCTGCCATCGCGGACGCATTTTCCTGGCAAGGCGAAGCGGGTGATCTATTTGCACATGGTGGGTGGGCCGCCGCAGATGGACCTGTTCGATTACAAGCCGGTCATGGAACAGTGGTTTGACAAGGACTTGCCGGACAGCGTGCGGATGGGACAACGACTCACGACCATGACGTCCGGGCAGGCCCGTTTCCCGATCGCGCCGACGAAGTTCAAGTTCGCTCAACAGGGCGAATGCGGCATGTGGATGACCGAATTGCTGCCCTGGAAAGCGAAGATGGCGGACCGGATGTGCTTCATCCGGTCGATGCACACCGAGGCAATCAACCACGAGCCGGCAATCACGTTGATGCAAACGGGCAACCAGGTCACGGGTCGGCCTTGCCTTGGATCGTGGGCCTCGTACGGACTTGGGTCGGCGAACGACAATTTGCCAACGTTCGTGGTGCTGGTGGCGAAACCAACCAATACGGAACAGGTGCAGGCGATTTCCGCACGCCTATGGTCATCGGGCTACCTGCCTGGCGAGCACGCAGGGGTGGCCTTTCGCTCAGGCGGCGATCCGATCCTGTACATCAATAACCCGCCCGGAGTGCCGTCGACCGTGCGCCGCAAAACGCTCGATGGCCTCCGCGGGCTAAATGAGTTGGCGTTGCGCGAATTGGGGGATCCGGAAACCCGAACGCGCATTGAACAGTATGAATTGGCGTTTCGAATGCAATCGAGCGTGCCGGGACTGACCGATTTGGCAAGCGAGACGGCGGAGACGTTCGAGCTGTATGGCGAAGCGGCGCGGAAGCCGGGAACTTTCGCCCACACCATGCTCTTGGCGCGACGGATGGCGGAACAAGGCGTGCGTTTCATCCAGGTGTACCACAATAACTGGGACACGCACGCGAACGTGGCCGGCCGGTTGCCGGACCAATGCCGCGATGTCGACCAGCCGTGTTACGCGTTGATCGAAGATCTACGGCGCCGCGGGATGTTGGACGAAACGCTGGTGATTTGGGGCGGCGAGTTTGGCCGCACGATCTACTCGCAAGGCGGCGTGGCCCGGCAGAATTACGGCCGCGACCATCACCCGCGTTGTTTCACGATGTGGATGGCGGGTGGCGGCGCGAAGGGCGGAATGATCCACGGGGAGACGGACGACTTTTCCTACAACATTGTCAAGAATCCCGTTCACATTCGCGATTTCCACGCGACGATTTTGCATTTGCTCGGCTACGATCACGAGCGTTTCGTGTTCCGCCACCAAGGCCTGGACGGCCGTTTGACCGGCGTCGAGCCCGCCCACGTGGTCCGCGAACTGTTGGCCTAACGTTGATTATCCGGGTGGACAGAGCCCGGAATCGCCCTCCTTCGCCAACTCTTCGTCGCACCGCGCGAGCGATCAAGCTCTTGGGACGGTCATCGACATGAGACGCCCGATGGAGACACCACAACACACACGTCCACGCGAGTTCCCTCGCCAAGACATCTTTTACACTTCATACACTTCATACACTTTATACGCTTCGTACTTTTCGTACTTTTCGTGTGTATAGTGCCTGTCGTGTGCTTTTGTCTTTCGTGTCGTCCGTGTGTATCGTGTCGTTCGTGGTTCTACCCGCCCGATCGGTGACTACGATGCACCGCCCTGGTTCCGTCGGGACTCGGTCAGTTCGATGGCCTTGAGCATCCCGCGGGCTTTGTTCAGGGTTTCCTGGTATTCGCTCGCCGGATCGCTGTCGGCGACGATGCCAGCGCCGGCCTGTACGTATCCGACGCCATCCTTCACCACCAGCGTTCGCAGGGCGATGCAGGTGTCCATGTTTCCGCCGTAGTCGAAATAGCCAACCGCGCCGGCGTACGGACCTCGACGCTGCGGTTCGATTTCGTCGATGATTTGCATGGCCCGTACCTTGAGAGCGCCACTGACGGTGCCGGCGGGAAGACAAGCCCGCAAAGCGTCAAAGGCGTCTTTGCCCGAATCGAGCTGCCCGGTGACGTTCGACGTGATGTGCATGACGTGGCTGTACCGCTCGATCACCATCACGTCGGATAAACGCACCGAACCGAATCGAGCCACCCGCCCCACGTCATTCCGTCCCAAATCGACCAGCATCACGTGCTCGGCGCGTTCCTTTTCGTCCGCCAGCAACTCCTCGGCCAACCGCCGGTCTTCTTCCTCGGTGGCGCCGCGGCGCCGGGTCCCCGCGAGCGGCCGCACAGTGACCTCGCCGTCAAACACCCGGCACATGATCTCCGGCGAACTGCCGACCAGGGTCGTGTCCGGCGTTCGCAAGAAAAACATGAACGGGCTCGGGTTGACCACCCGCAGCGATCGATACACCTCGAAAGGTTCGCAAGCCATCGGCACCGTCAGCCGCTGGCTGATCACCACCTGGAAAATGTCGCCCGCCCGGATGTATTCGACGCATTTCCGCACGGCATCGGCGAACGAATCGGGGGTGAAATTCGCCGAGTAGCCCACGGTTGGCTCGCCGCCCGAGGCAATGTCCACGGGATGCAGGTCCACCGGGCTCGGCCCGCTCAGTTCGGCCACCCATTCGTCGACTTCCGCCGCCGCGCGGGCATACGCCGCGTCCAAACGCTGGTCACGGTCTGGCCCGTCGGCGGACAGGCCATCGACGCTCGCCAACGCCACAACCAGCAACGTCTTATTCACGTTGTCGAAGATCACCAGACGGTCGTAGAAAGCGAACGAGAGATCGGGAATGCCGCGATCGTCGGGAGGCGCGTCCGGCAAATGTTCGACGTAGCGGACAACGTCGTAGCCGGCGTAACCGATCGCGCCGCCCGTGAAAGGCGGCAGCTCCGGCAGTTGCGCGACATGCACGCCTTGCAGACGGCAGCGTAGTTCCTCGAGCGGATCGGGGGACACCAGCGATTCCTCGCGGAGCACCTGCCCGGAATGGCTCAAGGAACGAATCACGACCCGCTCGCCTGTCGCCGTGACATCCAGGTGCGGACGAGTCGCGAGAATGCTGTACCGTCCGACTTTTTCTCCGCCGACCACGCTTTCGAACAGGCAGGCGTGACCGCCCCGGTCCAGCCGATGAAAGGCGGTGACCGGGGTCAGGGAATCGCTCATCAGGCGACGATACACGGGCACACGGGTCGCCGAGCGGGCAAGCTCCCGGAAACGATTCGGAGCGGGCAAGTGCATGGGGAAAATCCTGGTATCGCAAGCGGATCGGCAACAGATTACCAACATCCGCTTAACCTTGACACCTAGGACCCCGCCAGTAGAATTTCGGCCAACTCAATTACCCGCCGGATTCTTAAGGAATGATCGCGGCTCGAAAGCGGATTTTCGTCCTGCTCGACAGCCCGATCCGGCCGCAGGTGGCCAAGGATCAGGGACCGGACGTCCTTCACTCGGATGTTCCACCACCATGAAGTGTCAGCACTGCGAAAAACCGGCCGTGTTCCACATTACGGAACTGACCGGTCCCGAGCCGCAAGAAGTGCATCTGTGCGAGGACCATGCGCAGTTGTTCCTCGCCATGCCCGGCTCCGAGTCGGAAGAAGCGGCCCCAGCCGCTCCTTCGGGCAAACAAAAAAAATTGGCGAAAACGGCGGAAGACCTGAGCCGCGTCGATCAATCCACCTGCCCGAAATGCGGCATCACCTTCCACGAATTCCGCCAACAGGGCAGGCTCGGCTGCGCCCACGACTACGACCACTTCCAACGCGAGTTGGAACCGCTTCTCTCCAACATCCACGGTGAAAAAGTCCACTGCGGAAAACGCCCCCGCACCGCCGGCGCCGAAGCGTTAGTCCGCGCCGAACTCAACCGGCTCAAAGAACAAATGCGCGAGGCTGTGGACAAGGAACAGTACGAACTGGCCTCGCAACTCCGCGATCAAATCCGGAAACTGGACAAGGATGGTACGAATTCGTGAAACTTGACGCCCTGGCCCGTGGCTGCGGCGAGTGGCTCCGCGGCACCGGCCCCGATTCGGACATCGTCGTAAGCAGCCGGATTCGCTTGGCCCGCAACCTCGCCGAATTCCCCTTCATCCGCCGCTGCACCGAAACCCAACGGCGAGCGATCGCCAGACTTGTCCGCGAACGCGTGGCCGAAGTCGACGCCTGGAGCGGCACCGAATACGTCGACATCCAAGGACTCGGCGATATCGACCGCCAACTCCTCGTCGAACGCCAGCTGATCAGCCGCGAACTCTCCAAAGCCGAAGGCCCGCGCGCGGTCGTTGTCGAGCCGCAAGAGACGTTCAGCCTGATGGTCAACGAAGAAGACCATCTGCGACTGCAGGTCATGCACAGCGGGTTTGACCTCGAACCCGCTTGGAACAAGATCAATCACCTCGACGACCTGCTCGAAGAACGCCTGCCGTTCGCCTTCCACGAACAGCTCGGCTACCTCACCGCCTGCCCCACCAATGTCGGCACGGGCCTGCGAGTGAGCGTCATGTTCCACTTGCCCGGACTGGTCTTGAGCCGCGAGATCGACAAAGTGTTTCGCGGCCTGCAAAAAATGCATCTCGCCGTCCGCGGACTCTACGGCGAAGGCTCCCAGGCTCTCGGAGATTTCTACCAAATCAGCAATCAGCTCACCCTGGGAAAGACCGAAGAACAACTCATCGCCCGCGTCGCCGAAATCGTGCCGCAGTTGCTCGAATACGAACGCAAGGCCCGCCAAACGCTGCTCGAACACAACCACAAAGAACTCCACGATCGCGTCAGCCGAGCGCTCGGCATCCTTCGCACCGCCAAAACAATCAGCAGCGAGGAAACCCTGCTGCTGCTGTCCAGCGTGCGCCTGGGGATCAATCTCAAGCTGATCACCGACATCGATATCGCCACCGTGAACCGTCTCTTCCTCCAAACCCAGCCCGCTCACCTCCAAAAGATCCGCGGCCGCGAACTTGATACGGCCGAACGCAACGAGGAACGCGCGATCTTCCTGCAAAAACATCTGCCCGCCGCGTAACCGCGCGCAAGACGGCGCCTTCCTGACCATCCGTATCCACTATGTCGCTCGACCCGTACCGCATTGGCGTCTATACCGGTTCCTTCGATCCGATCACGCTCGGCCACCTGGACGTCATCGAACGGGCCAGCCGCCTTGTCGAACGACTCGTCGTCGGCATCGGCATCAACGCGGAAAAAAAACCGCTCTTCACACTCGAGGAACGCGTCGACTTGGTCCGTCGAGCCACCGCGAAGTTCGCGAACGTCGAGGTCCGCCCGTTTGCGGGATTAGCCGTCACCTTCGTTCACGAATGCGGATCCCGGATCATGATTCGCGGCGTCCGGCCGCTGACCGATATTGCCGGCGAATTCACGATGCAGATGGCCAACCGCCACCTCGATCCGCGAATGGAGACGATCTTTCTCGTCGCCGACGAGCGTTTCGCGCACGTGAGCAGTTCGCTGCTCAAACAGATCGCTCCGCTGGCCAGCGACGAAATGCTCGCCCAGTTCGTGCCGCCCGAAATCGTCGGCCCCCTGCGAGCCCGCATCCCGCCCCAGCCCGAACTGGCCTAATTCGAGCCGCCCCAAAAAAGCAGGCGCCACAAGCCCGTTCGTTTACCGCCAATGCCGTCCAATATTCCATAAACCCATGCGGCTTATGATGTTGTGTCATCGGTTTCACGTGGCGTTCAGAGTCCAATCGTCAGCGTTGCTACGCGTAGCATGTTCCCATGGCAGACAAGCGGGCGCAGCCATCGGTGTACCACTAAGAGCACGAGGATCACGAAAAGCACGAAGAGCACGGAGAACGAAGCGTTTGATGCCAACTTTTGTCCCGGCCCAAGGTGCCGGTAAACATCGATCGCACACCCAGTCACGCGATTGGAGAATTCGCCGGATTCTTTCTTCGTGACCTTCGTGTCCTTCGTGGTGGCTCAAACTGGGGCGTATGATCAAGGCCCCGATTGACGAACGACAATAGGTTGGGGCCAGCCGGGATTCGTGTGAGGCCCGCCGAAGATTCGTGGATCGCCAAACTTCCGAGCCTCGGCGCAAGCGGGCGCGGTTTGCGCCGCGGGATTTTAGGAGGTATGGCGCAGGTGTCCGACGGTCTTTTCAATCGGCAGTCGCTGGCGAGTTAATTCCGCCAGCGGCCGGATACACCTTGGCGCACCCGCAACCTGGATATCCCTCGTTGGGTTGCGTCCCCGCAGAGCCCAACTCCGTTTCTCCTGATTCCAATGGCCGGAGGCCGCTATTCGAACAGCACTTGGGTCGCGAGCGGCCTTTCGTTGAGTCGCGGTATGGAAATCCGTTTGATCGTCGTGTTGTTAATGGTCGAGCCGAGTTCGGTGAGATGCAATATGGCAGCATCCGTGCCGGGGGTGGCGAGGAGGACATTCGCGTAAGTCACCGGCCCCGATGGGAACGCGTAGCCAATAAAGCGCAGGACATCGGACGTGAAGTCGACAACGACATCGATGTCGTCGGAATCGCCGGTCAACCCGCCCACCCAGTCGAAGCGGAAAATGTCCGTGCCCGCGCCGCCGGAGAGCACGTCGAGGCCCGTTTCGCCGATGAGCAAATCATCGCCGTCGCCGCCAAATAGGGAGTCATTACCCTCGTTGCCGTTGAGCACGTCCGCTCCGCCGTACCCAAAGATCAAATCATTGCCGACGCCTCCGCGGATCGTGTCCGAGCCAATGGTGCCGTGAATGGTGTCATCGTTTAGGAG
>CAIXSC010000463.1 GCA_903921945.1 uncultured Planctomycetaceae bacterium | reverse complement strand
TCCTCCGGTTTGTGGAAAATGCTCGCTCGGGCATTGCCTCGGTTCAAGGCGTGATAAATTCCACCCACTTCGACTGCACGTTTTGGTCTTCCCATCCCGGCATCCTATCCGATGATCAACTCCCCAGCCCCAGAAAATAGTCCTGACACCTTTTCTCGTAGCTAGCTTTTCCGAACCATCGGCCGTTGTTACCTTGTTCGCGGTCGCGTTTCCAACTTTCACAGCGAGCTCATCATGGATCATCGTCTTTCGCGTCGCTCGGTGTTGGCTGGCGGACTGGCTGCGGCTGGCGCCGCGGTGTCCAGTCGGTTCGCGTTCGGCGTTCCTCCGATCGCGCGAACGGGAAAAGCCAAGTTCAAGTTCAGCTTGGCGGCCTACAGCTACCGCGATCTGCTTTCCGGCAAAAACGCCACGCTGAAGTTGGAGGACTTTGTTCGCGACTGCGCGGCGATGGGGCTGGAAGGCACGGAACTCACGTCGTACTACTTCCCGAAAGAAGTAACGCCCGCATACCTGCGAAGCCTGAAAAAGCTCTGTTTCGAACTGGGGCTCGATGTCAGCGGCACCGCCGTTGGCAACGACTTCGGCCATCCGGCCGGTCCGAAACGCGACGAACAGATCGCGTTGGTGAAGAAGTGGGTGGACTACTCGGAGATTCTTGGCGCGCCGGTGATTCGCGTCTTCGCGGGCCACGCGAAGCCGGGAACGTCGCCCGAAGAGTCGCATCGATTGATGGTGGCCGGCCTGGAAGAATGCTGTGATTACGCGGGCCAGCATGGCGTGTTCCTCGCGCTGGAAAACCACGGCGGTCCGACGGCCACGGCGGAAGGACTGCTGGCGTTCGTCAAAGATGTGAACAGCCCGTGGTTCGCCGTCAACCTGGACTCGGGGAACTTCAACACCGAGGACATCTATGGCGACTTGGCGAAGATCGCTCCGTATTCGGTCAACGCTCAGATCAAAGTCGCGGTGCGCGGAGCCGACAAACAGAAGCGGCCTTCCGACTTCCCGCTGCTAGCCAAGATCCTGCGCGACGCGGGCTATCGCGGTTACGTCGTTCTCGAGTTCGAGGAACCGGGTGATCCCCGAGTGGAATGCCCCAAGTTCATCGACCAAATCCGCGCCGCCTTCGCGTAAATGATCCCACCCATGACATCGTTGCCGACTCGCCCGTTAAATCGTCTGTCCAATCGTCCGTCAAATCGTCCGTCCAAAACCGCTGCCGCGACTCGACAGCGAATGCCTCGGAGCTTCACGACGCTCACCCGCGTCGTGGTGCTGCTCGGTGTTGCCGCCGTCACGGCCGTCGTCACATCCGGTGCGCTCGCCGGTGTGGTGAAGGTGGAGATTGAATCGCGGAAGCCGTACGCGGACGGCCGCGAGTTTCCAGGCGTAGGGAAGTACGAGACGTTGCGCGGCAAAGTGCGGTTCGCGGTCGACCCCGCAGCGCCCGCGAACCGTTCGATCGTCGACCTCGAGCTTGCTCCGAAAAATCCGCAGGGGTTGGTCGAGTATTCCGCGGATGTGGAAATCCTCGCGCCGGTCGATCGCGGTCGCGGCAACGGCGCGCTGCTTTACGACGTGAACAATCGCGGCAACAAACTGGCTCTTGGCCAATTCAATTCGGGGGCCGACGAGTTTCTCATGCGGCGGGGTTACACGGTGATATGGAGCGGCTGGATTGCGGAGACAGCGCCGGGGGGCGGACGGCTTCGCTTGAACGCGCCCGTCGCGCTGGAGGATGGCCGCCCGCTCGCTGGCGTTGTGCGTTCCGAGGTGGTGGTCGACGCCGCCGCGCCGAGCGCGAATCTTGGCCAGTGGGCGAATCAGGGCAGCTATGAGCCGACCGCCAAGGGCGAAGCCGACGCGACCCTCACATGGCGGCTCCGCGAATCGGACCCCAGGGTGGCCATTCCCCGCAGCCAATGGCGTTTCGAGAAACGGTGGCCCGAAGCCGATGGCGAACGCGGGCAGTTGCCGTTGATCAGTTTGGAGGTCGCGGGCGGTCTGCGTCCCGGATACATCTACGAACTGGTGTACGAGGCGCAGGGATCGGTCGTTCAAGGCACGGGACTGGCTGGCATCCGCGACTTGGTTTCGTTTCTGAAACACGAACGCTCGGCCGCCAATCCGCTGGCGGTCGCCGGCGCCGAACCGCGGTCGGCCATCCGCTACGCCTACGGATTTGGCGTGTCGCAAAGCGGCCGCTGCTTGCGGACGTTTCTCTACGACGGTTTCAACGCCGACGAGCAAGGCCGGAAGGTGTTTGATGGCGTGATCCCGCATGTCGCCGGCGCGGGCCTGGGGTTCTTCAACCATCGTTTCGCATCGCCAACGCGGCACAACGCCCAGCACGACAACCATCTTTATCCGGCGGATCTGTTTCCGTTCACGTACGGTGACGAGCGTGATCCGTTCACGGGCCGCGAAGATGGAATCCTGCGGCGGAGCCGGCAGGCGGGGGTGGTCCCCAAAGTGATGCACACGCAAAGTTCAAGCGAGTACTGGCATCGTTCGGGATCGCTGGTTCACACCGATCCACTGGGCCAACGCGACGCGACGATTCCCCCGGAGGTTCGCGTGTACACCTTTGGCGGCACGCAACACGGCACCGGGAATAACTCGCCCGCCGCCACGCCCGGCAACGGCCAATTGATCGGCAATCCGGCCGATTACCGACCGTTGGTGCGCGCCTTGCTCGACGCGCTGGACGGCTGGGTGCGAACAGGCACGGAACCGCCGCCCAGTGTGTACCCGCGAATCGCGGACGGCAGCGCGGCGCCGTGGCAGGCGATGGCCAGCGGCTGGAAACCGCTGCCGGGTGTGCGTTATCCCGAGGTGATTCAACAGCCCGAATGGCTCGACCGCGGCTCCGATTTCGCCACCTTGCGGCGATCCACGATCGAACCGCCCGTAAGCCGCGGGAAGTACACGGTCCGAGTGCCGGCGTACGATGGCGACAATCGCGAACGCGGAACACTCGACCTGCCCTGCGTGGCCGTGCCCGTGGGCACTCACACCAGTTGGAATCTGCGGCATCCCTCAATCGGAGCCGACACGGAACTGCTATCGCTGGCCGGCGGTTACATCCCGCTGCCCAAAACGGCGGCGGACCGCGAGCGAACCGGGGATCCGCGATTGTCGCTCGCTGAACGCTACGCGTCGCGCGAGGCTTACGTGGCGGCGTATCTGGAGCATGCGAAGAAGCTGGTTGCCAACCGCTATTTACTGGCGGAGGAGATACCCGCTCTGGAAGCGGCCGCCCGGCGCGCTTCGCAGGAAATCGCCGCTCCTTGAGCCCGACCGGCTGGACAGCCTGGACGCCCTGGACAGGACGCGCTAACCGGGACGAGATGGACGGGACGCCCTGGACAGGACGCGCTGGACGGGACGCGTTGGACGGGACGCGCTGGACAGGACGCGCCGCACAGGAAGACATCGGGTCGCTGGCGGGAAGGGCGATGAAGGCGATAAAAGCGGCCAAGGAAGGGCCAAGGAAGGGCCAAGGAAGGGGAAAGGTAGGGGAAAGGTGGGGAAAAGGGGCGATTGAGGCGGTTCGGACAGACCGCTTTTCGGCAACAGGGCACCCTTGAGCGGGGCCGGCGTTTTCCCGTCTCCC
>CAIXSC010000462.1 GCA_903921945.1 uncultured Planctomycetaceae bacterium | reverse complement strand
TGGCATGTTATCTGTTTCCACAAAAACTCATCTAAGGATTGCTGGAGTGAGCACTTTGAAACGATTGTTTCGCGACGACGCCGGTTTCGTGGTGTCTGCGGAATTGATTCTTGTCGCCACAGTGGCAGTGATCGGACTGCTCGTTGGTCTCGCCGCCGTGCGGGATGGCGTGATCAGCGAGCTGTCCGATGTGGCGGGTTCGATTCAGGACGTGAACCAGAGCTACTCGCTCGACGGTGTGGTTGGTCACAATGCCAACACAGCTGGTTTTAACTTTCTGGATGGCACCGACGAATGCGATTCCGACAATGATGCCGGCGGTACGGCGGACAACTGCATCTCGTTCGACGGTATTGTCTCGACTGAAGAAATCTTGTTCACCCGCAGCGTGAACTCGCCGTCGACGTAGTGAGCCGTTTCGGTTCACGACCACCCATCGAAACGATGGACTGCCTCCGGCAGTCCATCGTTGTTTTGTTGGCACTCGCATCCTTGTCCGCTGGCGGATGTGCGGATTTTGGCAAGCTGTGCCGCCGCGGTTCGCGAGGGTCAAGGCGAAGGACGCTTCCTGGCGATGCTAGCGGTGATGGGCCGGGGTTGGCCATGCGGGCTAACTCCCCAGGGTTGTTCCAAATTCAGGTGTCCCATGAAAGACTGGCCGTTGCTAACCATGATCGTGTGGACCGTGGCCGTGTGCGGCTTCACAGTCGCAGCGCTCGTCACCGACCTGCGTAGCCGCCGCATTCCGAACGTGCTCACGGTGTCAGCCTTCGCGTTGGCCTTGGTTTTCCACTTGTGGATCTCTGGCTGGAGTGGCCTTGGATTCGCGATCGCCGGATTTGGAGTTGGATTCGGCGTAATGCTTGTGCTGTGGCTGATTGGCGGTGGTGGCGGCGGTGACGTGAAATTGATGGGTGCCGTCGGCACCTGGGTGGGGGTGGTCGGCACAACCTTCATTTTCTTGGGGGGTGTGCTGGTAGCGATCTTGATGACGCTCGGAATCCTAGTAGCGCGATCCTTGGCACCTGGTCGGTTCGGTCGCACACTGGGCAAGCCAGCCGAGGGGCAGGTTTTGCCGGCGCGAGCTCGGGGGCGCACGCTGATTCCGTTCGCCGTGCCCGTCTGTGTGGCCACCTGGGGTTTTGTGGCCGTGAAGTTTCTGACTTGGAGTCACGGTTAGTCGCGCGGAAAGTCGCGGATCAATGCCAGCGGCGCGGCCGCAAGGATGGTGGGATATGAATCGATTGAGTGCTGGCACGGTGATCGCCGGCGTGGCTGCTGTGCTATTCGGTCTCCTGGCTGCTTACGTGGTGCGCAAACAGTTGCTTAAGCCCGCGCCCGTCGCCGTGAAAGAAGAGAAGAAGCCCGAACTGGTGACAGTGCCGGTCGCGGCGTTCGACCTGCCGGCGGGGCGTCGAGTCACCCTTGGCGACGTCGGCATCTTGCGGCTGACAAACGAGCAGGTGAAGAAGCAGGGCTTCGATAAGCCATTCATGAATCGGACCCCGCAAATCGTTGGCCGCACCTTGCGATCGCCGCTAAAGAAGGGCAAGACCTTCGAGCCTGGCGATTTTTACGCGGAAGGGCAGGGGCCGAATGTCAGCGAACTGCTGGAGCCCGGATATCGGGCGGTCACGTTCACCGTCGAAATCGACGCCGCCGTGGCTGGGTTCACGACGGCTGGATCGTTCGTGGATATCCTGTTCCGCGCTAACACGGACACCGAAAATGACCTGCCCGAAACGACCGTCCCGCTGATGGAGGCGGTGAAGGTTCTCGCGTTGAACGCGGAAACCTCGGAGGGCACCAAGACGGCCGCCGCGTCCGGGCGACATCAGTTGACAGTAGCGGTTCGCCCCGAGCAGGCCGCCGCCCTGCAAATCGTTTCCGGACATGGCGTGATGACTCTCGCTCTGCGGAACCCGGACGACTCCGACCAGTTCGTGGCGACCTCGGGTCCGCGAACGCTCGACGAACTCCTTTCACGGCGTTCACGGCGCAATAAACTGGACGTTTACCGCGGCCGCGGCGTTTCTCGGCTCGAGTTCCGCAATCAAGGCTTGTCTGACGACTCGCTGCCGCAAGGTGTCACGGAAGGTAATCGGGATGGGCAGCCAGTGCCGCCATCCACGCCGATCACCGCGCCAGCTCCACGCGACGCCTCGAATCCGGATTCCGACAAGACAAAACGGTAGGGACGGGACGGCGACAAGCAACAGCCTTGTTGAACTCGCCTAACCCATCGTCCTCGATTCTCTCAACGCTCGCGACAACGAACCTCCGCGAAATGTGCTAACATCCCGCTCGCCCGCCGGGGCGCCGGGATGTTTTTCTTTTAGCGAAGCACAGCGAGGCCAAGTCATGGTCGCAACGATCCTTCCGAGAACGCAAACGTCGCGGCTCGCGGCGATTGTCTCGTCAACCACTACCTACCTGGCGCCCCGCTTGCGGATGTTTCTGGTGGTGTTTCTGGCAGTGTTCCTGGTGACGTTGGCCGGTGTAGGGCCTAGTTTCGCCGACGGTCCCGCGGACAACAATCCGCTTGTTGTGCGCCGGCTGCCGAAGCTCGGTGTGGAAGTCCCGGCGGAGAAACGGCAGACGCTCGAAGTCGGACTTGCGAAGCTTGGCGCGCTGATCGAGGCGTTGCGGAAGCGGACCGATCCGTTGTCCCGCGAGCTATGGCCGGATGTGGCGATTTA
>CAIXSC010000461.1 GCA_903921945.1 uncultured Planctomycetaceae bacterium | reverse complement strand
TGGGCTCGAGCCACCGTTCATTGAATCGCATTCGTCGTCCCAGGCAAATGGCCCCGCGACGTTCGGCGTAGGCGAAGACAATCGCTGC
Organism: uncultured Planctomycetaceae bacterium; assembly: GCA_903921945.1. Lineage (GTDB taxonomy): Bacteria > Planctomycetota > Planctomycetia > Pirellulales > Pirellulaceae > CAIXSC01. The sequence continues at coordinate 4,159 of CAIXSC010000461.1, read as the reverse complement.
TTGGTTCCAACTCACGCTGCCCGGCAACAGTAGGCGGGAAGCTTGCGATGCGCGTTCGGCTTCTGTCGCCTGCGTCGAGTCTTTACCGCCGCCACTACCGCCACCACTGCCACTGCCACTGCCGCTGCCGCTGCCACTCGCGTTCGCGTCGGCGTTCGTGTCGGTGTTGGCGTTGTCGTTGGCTTTCCCGCCGGCAGCGGCTTGCGGGTCAAACGGTGCGAAGAAGGTGTCGAGCGGCGCCGTGAATGGCGCGGGTGGCTCGCCTGCCGCGGGGATCGCGAACAGCGAAACGCAGCCCGCACCGCTGGCGGTGCGACTCGACACGACCAGCGTCGGCTTTCCGCTGGTGATGACGGGTGGAGTGGTGAGTTTTTCGACCGCCTTTCGCGCTAACTTGGAGGCCGGGCGATTGAGGATCTTTTCGCCCAGGCTGGAGGATGACGCCGTGTTTTCCTTGGACGCCGCGTCGGATGGTGTCGGCGGAGCGAGGGGTTGCATGATCGCCAGCCGCATCGGCCCGGCTTGCCAGGCGGCCGAGGGGCCGACGGTCGCGATCGGAAAACCGTCGACGACCGTTTCAAGCTTCCCGTCCCGCCATCCCGCGATCCGACCCTTGCCGCCTTCCGCGACGAAAAGCGTGTTCGACTGCCGATCCCACGCCAAGCCAAGAGGCTGATCGAGTCCACGCGCGAGCACTTCCACCACCGGGCGTTCGGCTTGCGGCTTCTCGTCGTTCGCCTGTTCCAACACGGCGATCGGCATCCAGGCCGGCGCCGGCAGCTGATTCGGCGAGTCAGCCGAGGCGGCGGTCGTGCTCGAAACAGCCAGCCGCGTTTCCGCGGCGGGCATGTTGGCCGCCAGACCCGCAATCCCTCCGAGTCCGACGGCGGCCCACAAACCAGTTACGAAGCGGGACCGCCGATCGCCCCGAGTTCGCCGAGAGAGCCAGTAACGCATGGTGGAGACTCCCCAGAAAAGCGTTCAGGCCAGGGCTTCGCGCCATCCGAGCCTACATGGCCGATAACCGGCGAGCTTCGAACTCGGAGATTTTATCCGCGTGACGCAGCGTCAACGCGATATCGTCCCATCCGTTCAAGAGGCATTCCCGACGGAAGGGATCGACGTCGAATGGCAAGTCGAGCCCCTGTTGGTCGGTGATCCGTTTCGTCTGCAAGTCGACCCGCAACTGATAACCGGGCGTGGCGGCCGTGCGAGCGAAGATGGTTTGCACTTCGGCTTCGGACAGCTTGATCGGCAAGACGCCGTTCTTGAAGCAGTTGTTGAAGAAGATGTCCGCGAAGCTGGGCGCGATGACGACGCGAAAGCCGTAGTTCTCGATGGCCCACACGGCATGTTCGCGGCTTGAACCGCAGCCGAAATTCCGCCGCGCGACCAGGATCGACGCGCCTAGGAACGCGGGCCGGTTCAGTTCAAAGGCCGGATCCGGCGCGCCATCGGCCAGGTAACGCCAATCGAAGAACAGGAAGTCGCCGTAGCCGGTTCGCTCGATGCGTTTGAGGAACTGCTTGGGAATGATCTGGTCGGTGTCGACGTCGGCGCGATCCATGGTCGCGACGAGGCCCGTTTGCACGGTGAATGGTTGCATGAATCAGGGTTCCGATGAAAACCGGGATGCGTGGGGATGAACAGGGAAGCGCCGGCGGCGTCAGTGCGGACGGCTATTTAAAATGCCACTGGCGGATGTCGACAAAATGGCCGGCGACGGCGGCGGCTGCGGCCATCGCGGGCGAGACCAGGTGAGTGCGGCCGCCTTTGCCTTGGCGCCCTTCAAAGTTCCGGTTGCTCGTCGAAGCGCAGCGTTCGCCCGGGGCCAGTTTGTCCGGGTTCATCGCCAAGCACATGCTGCAACCCGCCTCGCGCCACTCGAATCCCGCCTCGCGGAACACCGCGTCCAGACCCTCGGCTTCGGCTTGCACCTTCACTTGGCTGCTGCCGGGAACGACCATCGCGGAGACTTTGCTGGACACGCGGTGGCCGCGGACAACGCGAGCCGCGCTGCGGAGATCCTCGATGCGGGCGTTCGTGCAACTGCCGATGAAGACGCGATCGATGCCGACGTCGACGAGCGGCGTGCCCGCTTTCAACCCCATGTATTCGAGCGCGCGGGCCGCCGTGTTTTGATCGGTCGCGTCGCTGTATTGGGCCGGATCGGGCACGCGGTCGGTGATCGGCAGCACCTGGGCGGGTGTCGTGCCCCAGGTGACCTGCGGCGCGATGTCGGCTCCTTGATAGATTTCCACCCGGTCGTACTTGGCGCCGACATCCGACGGCAGGCGTTCCCATTTCGCCACCGCGCGGTCGAAATCCCGCGGTGCGAATTCGCGGCCCCGCAGGTAGTCGAACGTGGTGGCGTCCGGCGCGATCATGCCGGCCCTTGCGCCCGCTTCGATCGACATGTTGCAGACCGTCATCCGCTCTTCCATGCTCAGCGCCCGTACGGCCGAGCCGGTGTATTCGAGCACGTAGCCGGCGCCGCCTTGGGTGCTGATTTTTCCGATGAGGTACAGGATCAGATCCTTGGCCGTCACCCCTTCCGCCAATCGCCCCTCGACCCGCAGCTCGAACGTTTTCGGCTCGTACTGCAACAACGTCTGCGTCGCCAGCACATGTTCCACTTCGCTGGTGCCGATGCCAAACGCCAGCGCGCCAAACGCGCCGTGAGTCGCCGTATGGCTATCGCCGCAGACAATCGTCATCCCCGGCTGCGTGTAGCCCATTTCCGGGCCGATGATATGAACGATGCCTTGCTTGGCGTCGTTCAGGTCGTACAGGCGGATCCCGAATTCACGGCAATTTTGCCGCAGCGTTTCCACTTGCTGTCGGGAGATCGGATCGGCGATCGGCAACGCTCGGTCGGTCGTCGGGATGTTGTGGTCGGGGGTCGCGATCGTGCGTTCAGGCCGACGCACTTTGCGGCCCGCCAGCCGTAGGCCCTCGAACGCCTGCGGGCTCGTCACTTCATGCACGAGCTGCAAGTCGATGTAGAGAATCGTCTGCTGGCCCGGTTCGGTATGCACGACATGTTCGTCCCAGATCTTACGGAACATGGTGCGTGGTGAGTTCGGGGTTGTGCCCATCGCCGTATCGTCAATCGTTCCAAAGGTAAGGAAATTCCAGACCGCGCCGCGTCGACGCTTGGAGGCGGCGGGCCATTGATTATAACAACCGCGGCCGCCCCGCGGCCCGCCGCAGACCGCTCGGAGCCCGCTCGACATGGAATTCCTCGCCATCGACATCGGTTCGTCGTTCCTCAAAGGCGCCGTCCTGGATTTGGACACGCGTCGTGTCCGCTCCGTCACGCGGACGCCGTTTCCCGAGCCTGTCTCCGGCCTGCCCGCCGGCCACTTCGAGATTCCGGCCGACGACGTCGCCGCGGCGGCTGAACGGTTGCTGCGACAGTTGCTGGAACAGAGCCCGCGATGCGCCGGCGTGGTCGCCAGCACGCAAATGGGTGGACTCGTGCTGGTCGACGCCGCCGGCCGCCCGTCTTCACACTACCTTTCGTGGCGCGATCAACGCTCGGTCGGAACGGGCCAGTCGTTCGCGCGGATGAAAGAGCGGCTCGGCGAACCGCGACTCGCGGCCCTCGGCCACGACGTCAAGCCGGGCTACATGCTCAGCCTGCTCGACTGGCTACAAACGCGCGGCGCGCCGCCGGCCCCTGGCTTGGCGCCGCTGTCGATCGGCGATTTTGTCCTCGCGCGGCTCTGCCACGCCCAGCCGCTCGCCCATCCCACGGCCGCCTGCGGATCGGTCGCGGTGGCGACGCGGCAATGGGATTCCGGCTCGATCGAACGGCTGGGACTCGACCGCTTGGCCTGGCCGGCGATGGTCGAATTGGCGACACCCGTGGGCGAATGGCGGGTGGGTGGCCGCCGCTTGCCATGCTACCCGGCGCTTGGCGACCATGCCTGTGCTCTGGCCGGCATTCTGCTGGAACCGGGCGAACTGTCGATCAATATCAGCACCGGTTCGCAGGTCAGCCAACTGACCGATGCGCTCATCGCCGGCGCCTACCAAACCCGCCCCTATCTCGACCATCGATTCCTCAACACGATCACTCACATTCCAGCCGGCCGCTCGCTCAACGTAATCGTCGATCTGCTCAGCGAATTGGCCCGCGTTCAAGGCCTCACCC
>CAIXSC010000460.1 GCA_903921945.1 uncultured Planctomycetaceae bacterium | reverse complement strand
TCGGTGCAGTTGCAGCCATTGCCGGGGAAAGGAACTTGCAAACCGGGCTGCCTTGGGATCGTCGAGCATGCGTCGCAGTTCGGCTTTCAGCGTCGCCGGTTCGTGAAGTTTGCCGGCCGCCGCTGCCGCGAACAGGGGTTCGTCCGGCAGGGAACTCCAGAGGAAATAAGAGAGCCGCGACGCCAATTCCCAATCGTTGATCCGGTCGCGACGCCGCTCCGCCGAGCCTTCTTCCAAATAGTAGAAGTTCTTGGATGTCAGGATCGCGGCCAACGCGGTGCGATAAGCGGCGTCGAATGTTTCGCCCGCGGCCAGTTCCTGTTCGATCAAGCGGAAGTAGCGTTCCAGTTCGGCGTCGGTCGCGGGCCGGCGCCACGCTCGTGTTGTGAATCGCCGCAGGGCGGCCGCGGTCGAGGCGTCGCGCGCGCGAGCGGAGGCCGATGACGCGGCGGTGCCGGTGGCTCCCGCACCGGCGGAGTCCGGCATTGGCAGAAGGTCTTCCCGCTTGCGGACATCGGATGGCAAGTGGATCGGCCCTTCCAATTCGATCGAATCGACAATCAGCAGCGGGAAAATCAGCCGCCCTTGATCGTCGAACTGCTTGTAGCCGTTGGGACGCGTTTCGCGGCTGACCGTGGTGTTGATGAACGACTCGCGAACGATCGACGGTGTTTGGCCATCGGCGAGCATTCCGGGCGACTGGTTCATGACGCTGTAGGCGCCCTCGGGCAGGAATGCCTCGATGGCCAGTTCCGTCGCCCGGTCCTCGGGGGCGGCGACATCTTGGCCCGTGATCGCTCGTTTCATGCCTTGATGCCACAGAGCCAGGTGCGGGAGGCGTCCACGGAACGACGGCAATCCGCTCAATCGCAGCCGAACTCGGTACAAGCCCGCCTGTTGGATCTGTCCCAGCGGCTGGCTATGTCCTGGCCAGATCGCCCACCGTTTGGGGCCAGCCAGCCCCAGTTCGCGCCATCGCCCGTCGTCGGCGGTCCGGCGCGTTGTTTCGGTTGCGGGCGGTTTAGCGGGAAAGGCGCGGGCGATCACCGTCTCCGCCGCCCGCATGTAGCGGTCGACATGGGATGGCGAGAGTGTCAGCAGCGACCCGAGTCGATCGAAACCATGCCAGCGGGGATCGTCGTTCAGCGCCCCCGGAATCGTGACGTCGTAGTACACGCCCAGCAGATCGTAAACCGTGTGGCCGTACTCTTCGCGGCTCAGACGGTAGTGGGCCACCGGTCCGCGGCGAGCCATCCGCGCGGCCTCGCCCTCCTTGATTCGCGTCGAAATCGACTCGACGGCATTCCCCAGTTCCAACGCTTTGGGTTGCGGTTCCTTCGAAGGCGGCATCTCGCCGTTGTTCATGCGAAACACCACCTCGGCCCAGCGCTGAGCCACATCCTGGTCGGCGAAATCACGACTGAGCGTGTCGAGCCGAAAGCCGCCCTCGGACTTGCCAGCGGCATGGCAGCGAGCGCAGTACGTTTGCAGGAAAGTGCGAGTCGCCGTATCGAGCGCGGCCGGTTCCGCGGCCGCGCGGGCGGCAGCGATCGTTCCCGTGGAAGGCTGAGCGGTCCCGGCATCCCCTTTCGCCGTGCTCGCCTGGACTGGCGGTTCGCCTCGAACGGGGCGATTCAACACGGCCGACAGGCCGATGGTCGCCATCACCATGAACAAGGCCGTGACGAACTTCGAGGCAAGTGGCACTGACATGGCTCGTTTCTCCCTGGCTGAATGCGGACGTGCGACCGGCAGGCATGCCGGGTCAGGGCAGTGTGAGAGTCGCGGCGCGTCGCAGGTCGTCGGGTGACTTGATGCGCTCTTCAGGCGGCATGGTGACAAAGGCCCAACGCTCGCTCTTCACCCGCACATACCGTCCGGGCCGATAGCCTTCGAGCAGTTCGGCGAACCTCAGTTTGATTTGGATCCCGCTGCTGCCGGGCGGTGGATTGGGTGTCTCGGTCCAGGATTGCACCTTTCCCACTTTGCGATCGCCGCGATGGAACCAAGTCCGCAGCGTTTTGTCAGCCGCCGCGACCCAAAAACCGGTGCTCTGAGTCGCTCGCAAATCCTCGTAGAGC
>CAIXSC010000459.1 GCA_903921945.1 uncultured Planctomycetaceae bacterium | reverse complement strand
TCGGGCAGGCGGGCGGCCCGTTCCATCCGTTCTTCGATGTCGCGAATCGACGTGAAGTACTCGTCGAGCTTGCGTTGATCGGAAACGCTGATCTTGCCCTTGAGGTCGCTGGCGTCATCACGGACGACGTCGAGGATGCTCTTGCGGCGTTTGTCGCGGCTCAGTCGATCCTTGTCGGGCACGGTGGCGAACAACCGTTCGAAGACCAGCTTGGGGTTGACTTCCTTGGGGTTCGGCTGCGTGGCCGAACGCCACGACATGGTGGACGAGTAGACGCAGCTATAACCCGAGTCGCAATTGCCGGCCATGCCGCCTTGTTCGCAGCCGATTTCGAGCGATGCGAGGCGAGTTTGGTCGCCCACTCGCGATGCGGCGACTTGGTCGACCGAGACGCCCGCGCGGATATCGGTGCCATCTGTTTTGCGCGGCTGGGCGCCAGTGAGGAACGCGGCGAGCGCGCGGGCGTGGTCGCCGCCGCCGTCGCCATGAGCGCGGGCTTTGTCCGCGGTCAGGCCGGTGAGCACGTTGAAATCGCCACGCAGGTCGCTGAGCGGTTCCAGGATGGGCGGCAACGCGAAATCGGCTCCCTCGGTGGCTGGCGTCCAATCGGCCATATTCTTGCCGTTGGGCACATAGAGGAAGGCGAGTCGGTTGGGGGCCTTCCGGGCGGATGGGTCGTTATTCGCCCAAGCGGTGACGGGGCCCATAACTTCGAGCCACGGAAGGGCGATGGCGGCTCCCAGGCCGCGGAGCAGGGTACGGCGGGAAAGCGATGTGGAAAAACTCATCGGGGTCATTCCTTTCCTCGGCGGAGGCGGAACGGATCGCTCGCCGCGATTTCCGCCGCCAGGGTCGAAAACTTGTAACCGTCACGTTCCAAAGCGGCGCTGATTTTGTCCACCGTCGGCTTGTCATAGTATTCCAAGCCGCGGCCCAGCGCGTAGGTCAGCATCTTTTCCACGAGGCAGCGGGCGAACTGACTCTTCTTTTCCAGCAGGATCGACTTCAGCTCGGCCGGCCCTTGAAACGACTTGCCGCCGGGCAGTTCCCCCGACGCGTCGATCGGCGCATCGCCATCCAGGCGGCGCCAGGCGCCGATCGCGTCATAGTTTTCAAAGGCGAAGCCAAGCGGGTCCATCGAGGCGTGACAGTTCGCACACGCCGGATTGCGGCGATGCTGTTCCATGCGTTGCCGCAAGGTGCCGACGAGCGGCCCGCCATCGGGCTTGTCCAGTTCGGGCACGTTCGGCGGCGGTGGCGGTGGCGGTGTGCCGAGCAATTGTTCCAGCACCCAACGCCCGCGCTTCACGGGCGAAGTGCGCGTGGGATTCGAGGTCACCGTCAAGACGCTTGCCTGCTGCAGCAAGCCGCCTCGTTCCGCGGACGCCAGCGATACACGGACAAAGTTCGGACCGCGAATCGGCTGCGCTCCCGGCTTGGCCGGCTTTTGTCCGGCCGCCGTGCCCTGCGTGTCGACGATCCCGTAGTGTTTGGCGAGCGGCTCGTTCAGGTAGGTGAAATCGGCTTGGATCAAATCAAGCAGGCTGCGGTCTTCGCGAATGATCTCCGCCAGAAACAACCGCGTTTCCTCCGTCATTGCCGCGCGGAGCGGCTCGGTGAAGGCAGGGAACAAACGCGCGTCGGGAGCATGGGATTGCAACCGGCCGAGTTGCAACCACTGCATCGCGAAATGGTCGACCAACGCGCTCGCCTTCTTATCCCGCAACATGCGGCGCACCTGATCGGCGAGATTCGAGGTGAGTTGGCCGCGGGCGGCCAGCGCCGTGAGTTCCTCGTCCGGCAGCGAGCTCCACAAGAAGTAGGACAGCCGCGCAGCCAATTGGAACTGATCGAGCGGCCGCGTCTCAGACGCTTCGGGACGGTCGTCCAGTTCGAACCGGAAGAGGAATTTTGGCGAGACGAGAACCGATTGGACTGCCAGTTGCACGCCCGCTTCCCAGGGCTCGCCGTCCGCCATCGTTTGGTCGACGATCCGCGCGTACCGTTCCACTTCCGAAGGCGTGGCGGGACGACGGAAGGCCCGCGATACGAACCGCGTCAGAACCTCGCGAGTCTGTTCGGCCTTGGGCTTCGTGGCGTCGCAAGCAAGCAGCGTGAGATGCGACAGGGGGCGGACCTCCAGCGGCCCTTCCGACCAAATGTTCTCTATGAAGAGCACCGGCGCCGGTTCGCCCTCGGCAGGGCGCACGACCGCCACACCGACCTTCTGGATGTCGCCCCGTTTGCTGATCGGGAACTCGATCTCCTGCACCTTTTGCGGATCGTTCGAAGTGATCTCGAACGTCTTGAGAATCCGCATCGGCTTGCACATTTTCAAGTTGCCGCCCATCAGGAGGTCGACTTCCGAGTCGGGCGAAGCGTCGGGGAGATTCGGGCCGGAGATGAACAACGCCACTTTGACCGGAAGCTTGGTTTCCTTCGCCGCGTATAGCCGGGCCCTCAGAATAAGATCGGCGTCCGCGGTGAACTTCAGGTAGTCGGCTCCCGCCGTGAGCGGACCCGCGAAAATCGGATTCGGGTCCGCCGGCCGGAACGGACGAAACCGCGCCTCGGCTTCCGGCGCGTTGTGCGGATACGGGTGGAGGAAGCGAGCCGAGAGGTAACGGCGCGGCACAGCCGGCAACTTGACCAGGATCGCCCGCTCCGCAATCGACTCGGCGGCTGCCAAGTACCGCTCCATGAGCACCGGCGACAATGTGAGCACGTCGCCGATGTTGTCGAATCCATGCCCCACGTCGTCCGAGGGGAAGTCCTCGGCCGGTTTCAGGTCCACAAGCAGCAAATCCCGGATGGTGTTGTTGTATTCGGCCCGGTTGAGCCGCCGCACCGTCACGCGCCCAGGGTCGGGTTTCGCGTTGCGATCCGCGTTTTCAAACAGGTTGCGGACCGCCTTGAGAAACGCCTCCTTGTCGGACGCCGACGGCTGCGGGGCCTCTTCGGGAGGCATCGTCCCATCATGAACAAGGTCGACCAGTTGATCCCACTTCTTGCGCGCTTTGAGCAGCGAGAGTTCATCGCGAAACGCGGTGAGCGACAGCCCGGCCTTGGGATTCGTGTCACCGTGGCACTTCACACAGTGCTGCGCGAGAAACTTTGCAAGAGTGGCTGGCAACGGGGCGGACGAGGGTGCCGCAGCGGCAACTCCTGTGGTGGCAACTCCCGCGGCGGCTGCATTCGCCGGTTGATTTACCGGTTGATTTACCGGTTGCTTCGCCGGTTCGGCTGCCAGGGAAAGACGGCAAACCGAGGCAACGAACAATCCCACGCACGTTGCGAGAATGGGACGAACTGCGCCAAGCTTCCAACATCTCATGGGATGGCAACTCCGGCGTAAGACGAAACGGAACGGCAGACGGCAACTTATCCGTGACGTAAAACAGCAACGCACGTAGCCAGTGACAACGGATCGTGAGGTTCGAGTCAATCGCGATCGAAAGTGGGGCTGGCGCGTCGACCGAACGTCTGCCACGCGAAGGTCGCGGGATCCGCAGGGCCGAGCGGCGAGGGGAAGGTCAGGGCGGGAGGGCGGCGTTGAACGGGGATGGCGGGGG
>CAIXSC010000458.1 GCA_903921945.1 uncultured Planctomycetaceae bacterium | reverse complement strand
ACGGCTTGTGGCCTGAGCACGTGATGCCCAAGGGCTTTGTGCGCAAGGAGGTGCAGAATCCTCGCGGCGGCGACCACCATTTTCAAGTGATGAACGGCGCGGACGAGCTGATCGATATGCCGCTGGGTGGGCCGAATGGACAATTGCCGGACGCGCTGGCGCCGCTGGAGAAGCATATCCGGCGGATGACATTGCTAACGGGGCTTTCCGGCCGGGTCGCGGGTGGCGGACACGGGTGCGGGTACGGCGCGTTGGGGGCGTTCCCGGCGGTCGCCGGACCGAAAGATATCACGATCGATGCGGCGCTGGCGAAGACAGCGCCCTCGATCCGGCAACTGGTGGGGTTGGGGTTCATGCACAGCCCGGCGACCGCTCCGCCCATGTTTCAAGGCTTTTCCGCATACGGCCCGAATCAAAAGGTCTCGTTCATCCAAGACCCGGTGCTGGCTTACAAAGTGTTGTTCGGCAAGATCGTCGGCGGCGATCCGAAAGCCGAAGTCGGTTCGCAGTCGCTGGTGCTGGACGAGCTGGCCAACGACATCCGCGAGCTGCAACCGCGTCTGCCCGGCGAAGAGGGCCGTAAGCTGGAACGCGTCGCCGACGCCTTTTCCTCCATTCGCCAGCGCCAAGCGCGGCTCAGCGAGATCGATCCGGGCCGCATTCCGGCGTTGCGCCAGGAGTTCCATGGTTCGAAGTCCGAAACGACGCGGATGGAAGCGCACGTCGAACTGGCCGCGACCGCGTTGCTTACGGGCCTGACCAACACAGTCACGCTTTGCTCGGGCGTCGGTTATGTCACGTGGAAGAGCTTGGGGCTGTCGATCGACACCCATGAGATCGGCCACGGAGCGACCGATCCGGCCCGCGTCGCGATGCGCGTGAAGATCCGCCAGTTCAACGCCAGCCTGATCGCGAAGCTGGTCGAAACGCTGGAAGCGGTGCCGGAAGGGAACGGCACAATGATGGACAATACGCTGATCGTTTATCTCAGCGAGTCGGCCGAGACGCACCACTGCGTGTGCATGGAGTGGCCGATGGTGTTGGTCGGCAATCTCGGCGGCCGGCTCAAGACGGGTGGCCGGTTCGTCAACTTGCCGCGATACGGGGCGAAGGGCCATGCGACCGTGGCGCAGTTCTATACGGCGCTCCTGCATGCGGCCGGTGCGCCGGTGAATCACTTCGGCATGAAAGATCGATTCCTGATCGAAACGGGACTCGACCAACGCGAGCCTTGGGGGTTGTTCCTCGCATGAGCAACACAGACTTACGTGGGGCGGACGTCGCTGGACGGCCATTAACGCGCCGTCGAGCGTTTCCAGCGTCGACGCCGGGGAGTTTATCGCGAGCAAGGGTGGCGGTTCGACCTGCCTTGGCCTCAGCTTGGCTGCTGGCGTTCGTGGTCGCGAATGCTTTGGCTCCGTGGACGGCGCGGGGCGAGTTTCGCCATGCGCTCGTGATTGGACAGTCGACTTACAAAGCGGGAACGCTCGCCGCGCCGCCGCGGGACGGGGCGGCGGTCGCCGAGGCGTTGGCGAAACGCGGATTCCAGGTGACTCGGGTCGAGAACCTGGGAACGCTGAAAGAGCTGGACGACGCGGTGAAGGCCTTCGCGCGGAGCGTGCCGACAGGCGGCACCGCGCTGGTCTATTACTCGGGAAATGCCGCCTTCGTGTCGATCCCGCAACCGATGAAACCGCCAAGGGAGGAACTGGCGTGCGTGTCGCTGGACGGCGGCAAGCAGCCGCTCTCAACCGTGCTGCGACCGCTGGTCGTGCCGCAGTACAGCCCGTACGGGCATGGCTGGCAGGGACTGCAATCCGGCAGCCGTATCAACGTTCTTATTGTCGACTCCGCGATTCCGCCATGGGCCGCGCCGAGCACCACGGCTGGAGCCCCGCCGTCGGTCACGCTTCCCGAGTTTGTTCCGCCAGCCGATTCGTTCGTGGTGTTGCGACCGGCGGAAGAGACGAATCCGCCGTCCGATATGGCGGGACTGTCGCCGTTGGCGGAGCGGTTCGTGGCGGGACTCAATTCCGCCAAGCCGCTCGATGCGGTGTTGTCGGGACTCTCGCCGCGTACGTTGTCGTCGCTCGCTGCCCACGAATTGGCGCGGCTCGGGCGGCCCGTGTCGAAGGCCGTTTCGGGGCCGACGACGCTTGGGCCGGGGACAAGACCGGGCGACGAGTGGGTGGACGCGAGCGGCATGGTGTTTTGTTGGTGCCCGGCGGGCGAGATCGAGGTTGGTTCGCCGCCGCAGGAGCCGGAGCGTCAGGAGGACGAGTCGCAAGCGATCGTCTCGTTCGCCGATGGGTTCTGGATGGCGAAGCATGAATTGTCGTATCGGGAAAGTGTCGGGATTGGTGGCGGCGCGTATCTTTCCACGGGTGAACACAAGTTGCAGCCGCTGAATTTGGTGCGGCCGGAGCATGTCGCCAAAATATTGGAGGCGGCCAACGCCGCCGCGCCCGCTGGTTGGGAATATGGCGTGCCGAGCGAAGCCGAATGGGAATACGCTGCGCGGGCCGGGTCGAAGACGCCTTGGTCGTTTGGAGCGAACTCGGAGGATCTGCCGCGTTACGCGAACTTCGCCGATCGCGCGCTGCGCGAGGGCGACTGCTTCGGCGAACATGCGAAGACGCATCGACCGAAGTCGGAGACGCCCATCTATTTCGGAGACCGGCAGACGGGACTCTTTTCCTACGCCCATCCGAACTTGAACGACGGCGTGGCGTCGTTGGCGCGGGTCGGCAGCTATTTGCCGAACGCTTGGGGACTGTGCGACATGCACGGAAACGTCGCGGAACTCACGAGCACCATCTACGACGCATCCCGCCTTGGGCCCGTCGTCCCGTTCGAAAAACGGGCCGAATGGGGCGCTCGTCCGGAGAACAAAAAGTACGCTCTGGGGTCGGTGAGCAAGGGCGGCAACTGGGCCAGCACGCTCGCATCGTGCCGGTCGGCGTTTCGAGGCTGGGGAAGCGCGCTGGAGAACATTCATGGCGTGCGGCTGATACTCCGCCGCAAAGGGGCGATCGTCGAACCGCTCGACACTCGCTGGTCACCGCTCGTGCCGCAACAGGTATCGAGCGCTTCCGGCGCGGCCGCGACGATGGCGGACGACGGCGCGGTGCTGATGTCAGGGACGGCGGTGGCGGGCGACACGTACACCGTCGTCTGCCCGGTTCCCGCTGGAATGGAGCCGCGTGCCATTCGCTTGGAAATCCTTGCCGACGCGAGCTTGCCCAAACAAGGGCCGGGGCGCCATCCCGGCGGCAACTTCCATCTGTCCGAGGTGTCGATCGCGGCCGTCCGTGGCGGCGGCGCCTCCGCCAAACTGGATGTGCTGGATGTCCGCTCCGATTTTCCCAACGACGTGCGTTCGGATCGCCCAGAGGCTCCGAGCGCCAACCTGGTCGATGGACGGCCAGAGACCGTGTGGGGCGGAGCGGGAGATGGAAAGAACCATGAGGTGGTGTTCACGATCGGTTTGCCAACCCGCACGGGAGGCGACTCGGCGCGGTGGCGGTATCCGGTGGCAAGCACGCAGCCATGGACGCAGCTTGTGGTGACGATCTCCCACCCTGTCGCGCCGCAATTCGGCGCGGCGACGCTGGGGAAGTTTCGAGTGATGGCGCTGCATGAGGAAGCGGCTGCGATCAAGGAGGCCGCGCGATGAAGACGGTTTGCCAAAGCGGGGGCGGCGACGAAGTGATTCCCAAGTGTTCGAGTGCAGCAGCAGGTCGCCGACAGCAGGTCGCGATTCGGCAGGTCGCTATACGGCAAGTCTCGACACAGCAGGTCGCGATACGGCAAGTCGCGATATGGCAGGTCGCGATACGGCAGGTCGCGATACGGCAGGTCGCGATACGGCAGGTCGCAACGCAGGTCGCTACGTTGGCTGTCACGCTGGCTGCGGT
>CAIXSC010000457.1 GCA_903921945.1 uncultured Planctomycetaceae bacterium | reverse complement strand
TAGCGGCGGCTGCGGGGACTGTGGATGTTCAACCAGTCGACGCCGCGTCGCAGGCCGCTTTCGGTGTCGATATCGACCACCTGCACGTGATTGATGCGCACGCGGCGTTCCTGCCAAGCGTTGGAAAGCACGTAGGCCAAGCCGATGAACGCGGCGATGGTGAGCGGTAGTGTGAGCCAAGTCCAGTGTGGACGGCCAAGGAACCTCAGCAGGAAGTAGTCGCCCGGCCCGATGAGCGCGATGTACAGCACGACGATCGCGGCAATCCAGGAGAACGCGACCCGCGTCGCTCCCGCGTACTGGTCCATGGCTCCGCGCAGCTGGCCGGACAGGTCTTCGAACCCGAGATGCGTCACTTGGCCGGTCGCTTGTTCTTTAGCGGCTTCGAGCACCCGTTCGCGACCGCGCTGCATGATGCGTGCGAGCACGCTGCCGCGGCCCGCCCAGTTGGAGAGCGGTGGTTCGTCCATGTCGATCGTGACCAAGGTGGCTTCGCCGAAGCCGATCGGGTATCGGACGATCAATGGCCGATCGCTGGCCGAACCAGCGGACTCGGTGGCTTCCACTCGGCCGCGAACGTCGGCGAGCAGCGTCATCGGCAGCGAGCCGGCCCGGCGATCGGGCCCTTCCAGTTCCAGCCGTTGCGAGGCGCCCGCGTAGCTCTCCAAGGCGGAAGACCGCCGCAACGAGCCGATCTCCACGAATCTCCCCGGACACCAGTTGGCGAGCAGGCTGGCGGTCGGACTGGCGCTCGGACTGGCGCTCGGACTGGCGCTCGGACGATTCGCCGCGAAGACTTCCTCGCCCCGGCGGCCGACGCACCAGATGAGATGGCCACCGAGCCGCAACCATCGGTCGAGCGCTGCCAGCGACTCGGGTGGGCACCGCTGCATCATGGTCGAGTCGCTGGTTGACATGAGCACGGTGTCGACCGCTTCCCAGCCGAACCATTGGTCCGGCAAATCCCGCGGGTCGTCGATTCGCGCGACGCTGAACGGCTCCGCGTCTTTTTCCACGGCCCGCGCGGCGTCGGTCGCGTTCCACGACTTTCCCCATTCCACGACGAGGCGTTCCTGGGTGGCAAGGCATCGTGCGAGGTCGCTGGAACGCTCGACGCGCGTCGCGATTTCGCGGCCGCGTTCGCGGAGACGCACGCGCACCTCGCCCGTCATGCGGCCGAAGCGGCCATAGAGCGTCGTCAGTGCCAAGCCATCCGCTCCGAACGACACGGGCCGCTCGTCCGCCATCCGGTAGCGCACCGGCACGCCGTCACTGTCATCCAGTTCCAGCTCCAATTCCAGTTGGTCCGCCTGGGTATTGGCCGACCCGCGCAGCTCGACCCGCACGGGTGTCCAGCAACCCGGTTTGTAGAGCTTTCCCAGGCCCATGGCGATGCGCTCGATCGCCACGTCCGCGGGCGTTTGCGGAGTGGACGCGGAGCTTGGATCGGCCGGGGCACACAAGGCGGGCGGCGTTGTCGACGCCGCGGCGGCGATGGCGACGATCGCCGCAAGTACCGCGCGGACCGAAATCCACCAGGTCAGGCCATTCGCGAGCTTTCTTCGCCGAAGCGGCGAGAGTGGCGGCGGTGCGGACGAGCGGGGCATGGAGGCGGAACTTTCGAGAATCGAACGCGGTTCAGGTGGCCTGTTCAGCGAGCGTCAAGGCTTGATCGATGATCGAGTGGGCTTCCCGCGACTGGATTTCCATCGCGACTTCCAGGTTGGCGGTGGCGGCGACCGAACGTCGCCGGTCGAAGACGGTGGCTCCCAGCGTCAGTTCGCCGCGGGTTTCCACGTCGCCCGCCATATCGCGCATGACGAACAGTTCGGGATGGGTAAGGGCGAGCCAAGCGGCCACGCCGGGTAGCGGAATGGTTTCCTGGCCAAGCTGCTGGCGGAACGCGCGGAATGCGCTCGGCAGAATCTTGCGAAGGAACCGGCCAGCTCGGCTGAGTTCGGTGGGCAGGCTGTTGAGGAAGCCGAGGTTGAATGTCAACTGGCGAGTGACATCGAGCGGCACGATGGTTTTGGTGATCGGCGCGAGATAGACCTGCCGGGCGCTCTCGGGATCGCAGTAGGCGTTGAATTCGGCCGCCGCCGTGGTGTCGCCGCCGACGGCGACGCTACCGCCAAGGATCACCAGCCGTCCGATCTGTTTGATCACGCCGGGATCGCGTTGCAGGGCGCGAGCGACATTGGTGAGCGGCCCGAGGCACAGCAAGGTGACTTGGTCGGGCGCGGCCCGCACTTCGTCAATGATCCGCTTTTCCGACGGATATTGGCGCTGGAGCCGCGAGACTTGCAGCGAGGCGTTGCCGAGTCCGTCCTCGCCGTGCAGCAGCCGGCCGTCGATGCCCGGCGAGCTATCGGGCGGGCTCGCCATGCCAACCCGCGGGTAGCGCGGCGGATCGAGCGCTTCGATCACCGCCTGCACGTTCGCGCTGGCTTGTTCCGCATTGACCACGCCGGCCGTCGCGGTGACCGCGACCACTTCCAAGGCGGGATCGAAAAGGGCAAGAGCCAACGCCACGGCGTCGTCAATTCCCGGATCGGCGTCGATGATCACCTTCCTGGCCATGTCTTCGCGTCTGATTTTCGGTTACCGTAGGGTGATCAGGAATCGTCCGCCGCTCGCGGATCGCGTGTACCGTTTCCCGAAAAGGGGTTCGACGAGGCGGCGGAACGCACGCGGCTATTGTCGCCGCTGGATTCCTTCGAGGCCAGCCCGGAGCGGTCGATCGCCATGGCTTTTTACGAGTTCTTCACGCGGGTCGAGGCAGGCCAGTCCCTGACGCGGGACGAGATGACGGCGGCGATCGACCTCTGTATGCGGGGCGAGGTGCCCGACGAGGAGATGGGGCGGTTCTTGCTGGCTTTACGCGCGAAAGGCGAGGGGGTCGAAGAGATCGCCGGCGCGGCGCTGGCGATGCGGCAGCACATGACCCGCCTCCAGGCGCCGCCCGCCGGAACGCTCGACACGTGCGGCACTGGCGGCGACGCGTCGGGCACGTTCAATATCAGCACGGCGGCGGCGTTGGCGATCGCGGCCTGCGGCGTGCCCGTGGCCAAGCACGGCAATCGAAGCATCACGAGCAAGTCGGGGTCGGCCGATGTGCTGGCGGCGCTCGGCGTGCGGATCGACTCGCCGTTGCCGGTCGTGGAACGGTGTTTGGCGAAAGCGGGAATCTGCTTTTGTTTCGCCCCGCTGTTCCATCCGGCGATGCAGCGGGTCGCGGCCGTTCGTCGACGGCTTGGCGTGCCGACAATCTTCAATCTGCTGGGACCGCTCTGCAATCCGGCCAGCGCTCCGTTCCAACTGCTGGGAGTGGGCCGTCGTGAACTGCACGGCACGATGGCGGCGGCGTTGCGGCTGCTGGCTCCTCGACGCGCGGCGGTCGTGTCGGGAAGCGATGGTTTGGACGAAGTCACGCTGACCGGTCCGACGAACGTTTGGTTGGTGACGGCCGAGTCGTCGACGGCTGTGGAATGGTCGCCGGCGGACTTTGGCTTGCAACCGGTGTCGACGCTCGAAACCGTTCGTGTCGACGGCCCCGAAGCGAGTGCCGCGTTGATCCAGCGGGTTTTGCGAGGCGAACCGGGGCCCGCGCGGGATCTGGTGGTGTTGAATGCGGCCGCCGGTTTGTGGGTGGCGGGGTTTCGCGAGTCGCTGGCCGACTGCGCCGGGGCCGCGGCCGACGCCATCGACTCGGGGGCCGCCCTCCATCGGCTCGATCGGTTCGCGGCGATCAGTCATGAATCGACCTGAGACAGGGAAAGCGAGCGACACGTGGGCAATGCGGATCGTGCGTCGGGCTTACAGCCGGGCGAGGTGGAAACCGAACTTGGGGTGCCGATCGCCGGGGTGATCCTGCCGCCCGACCAATGGGCGCGGACGGCGGTGAAACAGTTGCCGCCCCCGGGGCCGCTCGATTGGACCGCGTTCTTCGGCCGCCACGCCCCGGTGGTGCTCGACCTGGGCTGCGGGAACGGCCGGTTTGTGGTCGCCGAGGCGCTACGGCACCCGGAGCGGAACTTTCTGGGGTTCGATATTCTGCCCATGGTGATCCGTTACGCGACCCGTCGCGCGAACCAACGCGGGCTTCACCATGTCCGGTTTGCGGTGAGCGGCGCGTTCGACTTCCTGGAACAGTACGTGCCGGAGCACTCGATCGCGGAGATCCACCTGTACCACCCCCAACCGTTTCGGGACGTGGAGCGGGCCTACCGACGGCTGGTCACGCCGGAATTCCTCGGACTGGTGCATCGCTGCCTGGAACCGAGCGGACGGTTGGTGGTGCAGACGGACAATCCGGGCTATTGGCGTTACATCGTGGGCATTGCGGGAAACTGGTTCGATTTCGTCACGCAGGAGGGCCCTTGGCCCGAAGATCCGCTCGGCAGGACTCGACGAGAAATCGTCGCCCGGCGCCAGGGCCTGCGGGTTTTCCGCGGCCAAGGCACGGCTCGCACGGACGTCGATGCCGCTCGAACGCGGCAATGGATCGATGAACTGCCGTTGCCGACTTTCGACGCCTCGGTCTTCGACGATCGCTCGACCGACCAGCCCAGCCAACGCGGCGGCCCGCGCGGACGCGGCGGATCGGGGCGAGGCGGATTTGGGCGGGGCGGATTTGGACAGGGTGGATCGGGCCGGGGCGGATTTGGACAGGGCGGATCGGGACGTGGAGGATCGGGGAGAGGCGAGTCGGGGCGGGGTGGATTTGGACAGGGCGGATCGGGACGAGGCGGGTCGGGGAGAGGCGAGTCGGGGCGGGGTGGATTTGGACAGGGCGGGTCAGGGCGAGGCGGGTCGGGGCGGGGTGAAGGACGGTGAAACTTAATTTGGGAATCACGGTGAATTGGTTGTCGGTTCGAGCGGTGGGAAGATACGCTATGTC
>CAIXSC010000456.1 GCA_903921945.1 uncultured Planctomycetaceae bacterium | reverse complement strand
CCGATCTCGCACGAGGTCGACGACCTCATCGCGAGTTTCATGGGGAACCCAGCGGCCGGTCAGGGGGCCCCAAGTTCTTTTTTTAACTGCACGTGCTCCTCAAGCAATTCGGAAAGCACCTCGTTTTTACGTTGCAGCTTTTCTTCGAGGGCTTCGATTCTGCGGTCCTTGGCGTTCTCGGCCGCCTTGCTCTTGCGATCGTTCTCAAAAGCTTAGTGGCCGTTCTCGAACAGTTCGCGCTGCCAGCGGTAGAACACGTTCGGGGCGATGGCGAACTCGTCGCAGAGATCCGATACCGGAACCCGCTCGAGTAGATGCCGCTTGAGGATGGCCATCTTCTCTTGCGGCGCGAAATATCGCCGCTTCGCGGCGTCAGACTTGGTCATGAGAAACCTCCGTAAGGGTTGTTCTAACCCAAATTCAGGTTTCTTCCAGTTTCAGCTGAGGCAAAACACATGGGGCTAGTCGGCCTTGATATCCTTGAGTTCACCGCAGAGTTCGAACGCTTTGAGGGCTTCGATCGTGGCGATGTAGGTGGTGTAGTGGTAATTGCCGCGGTAGAGCGAATGCATCCACCAACGGCCGCTTTCGCGTTGCTCGCGTTTTAGCCATGCCAAGCCGCGTTGGATTCGCGGATCGGCCGCCGGCACGTTGCTCTGCCGCATCAGGACGACGGCCAAGGCGGTCATGTAGGCGTCGCTTTCGGGTTTGTCCGCGTCCGGCAATTTGGCGATCAGATTGAGCACCGTGGCGCTCATTTCGTAGTGCCAGTCATTCACGGGCGACATGTCACGCGTGCTCCATCCGCCATCCTCGTGCTGCTTGGACGACAGCAGCGCCAGCGCGGCGTCGCGTTCGACTTGCGGCACGCACTCGGGCAGGTAGAACGCCAACTGAAGTTTCAGCACGCGATCGAAGTCGTTCTTGGGAGGCGCCGTTTGGAGCCAATGCTTCAGTTTCGCGACGCGGGCTTGCAACGCTTCGTCTTTCAGTCCGTCGAGCCATCCGGGCGCCGCGGTGATCGCGCGAGCGGCTTGCAGCGACAACTGAAAGTCGGTCGTGATGTGCGGGATCTCGACTTCGCCGTGGCTGACAAAGGCGCCGCTGGCTGATTGCCGCGTGAACATTTCGCGCAGCGAGCGGTCGGTCACCTCGGACAGCTTGCCCGAAACGTTCCGGTCCCACTCGGCGAGCCCCGCGCTGCGCCAGACGCTGAAAAAGGCCCCTGGGTAGAACTTGTGACCCTTCTGGTCGATCTCCTGGACGTCCTCGATTTCCTTCGGCACCGCCTTGGCGAAATTGGCGAACACCTGTTCGTTCGGCTTTCCGAAATGGCGCGACCACGCGGTCGCGTCGGTCAGATAGGGACCGGTGGTGTGGCAGTTAATGCAGGCCCGCCCGCGCAGCCAACTCGCGGCCCCGACTTCCAAATACTTGGCCGCCGCTTTCAGCGATTCGGGGCCAAACTCCTTCACTCGCGGTTCGTCCGCCGTGGGGATGCTCACCCGGACGTCCCCCGCTTCATACTGAAACGCCGGCTTGCCCGGGGCTTGCCCCAGAGCCGCCGTGGCCATCGCCCCCGCCGAGACGGCCACCGTCATCCAGCCGAGAATCAACCGCAAACGAAGATGTCGAGGGCTCGCCTGACTGTTGCCATTCATGACGTACGCTCCAGTTTGGAATCCAAGGGACTGGCCACTGGTCGGCCAGTGTAGGGCGAGAACCAATGCTTGGAAAGCATGCGTGCTGGCTGATCCGTCCCTCAATAGGCTCGGTACGCCTCGACGCTCGTAGTCGCGACGTATCCGAGTTTGATTTTCGCGCGGAGATCGTTGGCTGTTGTCGGCCAATGGCTAGGCGAAGGCACAAACTCCTCGGTGCGGCCCTCAACATGGCCGTCGAGGAAAGCGACGGAGGCGGTGCCCGTATGGCGGAAGTGAGTGTTCGGAGCCGCGTTGGCGTCGTTGGGACCTTGCAAGTAGAAATTCTCCGTGACCCGCATCACGGGGTCGCCCGCCCAGGGCAGCGAGATCCGTGCGGAATCGGTCAGCACGAGTGTCCGGGAGGTCGCCTGGTACGACGCCAGATTCGTGGTGATCATGCGCGGCGGTTGCGGCCAGTTCGAATAATCGACGCTGCCGATGTTCATGTTGTATCCGTAGCCTCCGGCCGCTCCTTGATACAAAGACTCCACGCGAGCCATCGATGGGCAGCGCAGGACGGCCTTGCTTTGTTCCATAAAAGGCGCCAGCAGTCCTGTTTCCGTGGCGACCGAGTTCGTGTTGTAGTCCACGGTTCCAAACCACGTTACCTGGAATGGCCAGGACGACGGCAGATTGGCGGGCGGCAACACCGAAAACGTGTCGTGGTACATCAGCACGGCGAGCGCGTTTTGTTTGAGATGATTGGCGCATTGCGTGCGACGAGCCGCCTCGCGGGCCATCTGCACCGCGGGCAGAAGCAGGGCCACAAGCACTCCGATGATCGCGATCACCACGAGCAATTCGACCAGCGTGAAACCGCGCGGCCGGTGTTCGCCGCCGTCACGCCGGCAGGCTGTTCCGATCCGCTGCGCTGTCTTCGTTTCCATCTCCAAGCATTCCTTTCGCTGACGCGGCTCCGTCGGCCGCAGTCGGGAACCCCAAGCTTGGCTTGAACGCGAAATACGAATGCGTCACGAGGGTCGGTCTACGAAGAGACGTCGGCCCATGATTCGCCGGCGCGCAGCGGCTTAGCCGCGTGCTGGCTGTTCATCGAAATCGACCCCAACGCGCAACAACCACCCGGTCCGCGCTTCTCAGCAAGCGGCTTCGGTCTGATCGTCCCACACCCGGGAAGCTCTCGCCGCGACGCTTTTCTTCCACGAAAAAGCGTTCGCTCCAACGCCAACTCCAGGCAGGTCTTCTGGCTTCCGGTTCGTTCTACTGGCCGAGCCTTCCCGCTGGCGCTTGTCGTCGATCCGCATAGCGAACCAACTCGTCATAAAGCGCCCGGCAGTGGCTTTGTCCGGCTTTCGTCCCCGGTTACAGCGGCGGGACCGCGACGGAATCGCACCGTCTTCCCTATTCTTCCCGGCAAGCCACGAGCCTCCGGGACACCTGGTTGGTCGTGAGAATCTAGCAGCGCGTCGGCGACGGTCAAGGTGGCGGCCCGGCCATCCCAACCTGACAGCGTTAGCGGTGTGGCTGTTGGCTGCGGCTATTGGCCGCGGCGGTTCGATGCGGCCATTGGTTGCGCTTTCGGCCATTGGCTGCGGCTGTGGCCATTGGCTGCGGCTGTGGCCATTGGTAGCGCTTTCGGCCATCGGCTGTGGCTGTGAGCTGACTATTCGTGGGAAACGCGGCATCCTCGCGGCCGTGGTTACCCAAGCAGGCGCAGCAGGACAAACGTCAGCGCGGCCCCGAAGAGCATCGACGTGGGAACGGCGATCGACAACGCCACCGCCACCGCCAAACCAACGGACCACTCTTCCTCGGCCGCCGCGTCTTCATGGTCGTCCGAGCGTTCTTGGTCCGCGCTTTCGGCGCTCATGCTCGAGTCGCTGAAATTCAGCAGCGGCTTTCGCTCGCGAGCCGTCTTTGGTCCGAAGAGCGCGGGCGGCGTTTCCTCGGAATCCACGGCCTGCGAGCCTTGGGAGCCTTGTGAAAGTTGACTGGGGCTTTCGACGTTCGTGCCATCGTGCTCGATGACTTCGCCGCTTGCGGATTCCACGACATCGCGCAGGCGGCTACCGACGGGCGGCGACTCGACGGGCGGGCCGTCGTTATCGTCCTCGTCGGGTGGAGGCGGGGCGAGCCACCGCGATTTGGAGAGCTGCTGGGCGATGAGCGGACTGGCGTCCTGAGCCCACGGTTCGAGACGGGCCGCCACTTCCTCCGCCGATTGGATCCGCTCTTTGGGATCCTTTTCCATCATGTCGGCGATGATCTCCACGAACTCTTCGGAAAGCTCGGGATGGAAGCGGCGCGGATGCCAGGGCGTTTCCTCGCAGTGGCGGCGGGCCTTTTCGCGAGTGCCGCCGCCGGGATACGGCACCTTGCCGCACACGGCGTAGTACAAGGTGCAGCCGAGCGAATAGATATCGCTTGTTTTCGTCACATCGCGCGGCGTCTGGATCTGTTCGGGAGACAGGTAATCGGCCGTGCCGACGATCTTGCCAGCCCTCGGATCCTGATCACCCTCGTTGATGTAGCCGGCCAGTCCCAAGTCGGACACTTTGGCGACCCCCTCGGGCGTGACCAGGATGTTGCCCGGTTTCACGTCGCGATGAATCAAGCCCCGGCTATGCGCATAAGCCAACCCCAAGGCGGCTTGCAGGATGACATTAGCGGCCTGTTGCACCGACAACGCGCCGCGGGAACGAACTAGCCGCCGCAGATCGGTGCCCGGAACGTATTCCGTAACCAGGTAATGCACTTTGCCGTCGTGTCCGGCGTCGAACGCGCGAACCAAGTGCGGATGATCAAGCTGCGCCTGGGTGCGAATCTCGCGAGCGAAGTTGGCGATCGACTCGGGGGTCGCCTTGTGCATCGGCAACACTTTAACCGCGCACTCGCGGCCCATCATCTTGTGGACCGCCTTGAACACTTGGCCCATGCCGCCTTGGCCGATCCAGTCGGTGATGATGTAGGGCCCCAGGTTCAGCTTGGTGCGCCCCGCTTTCAGTTGTTCGGCCTGGTAATTCGTCAGGATCGACAAGTCGACCATGCGGGCGGCTCGCAGTTCATCGTCCACCGCCGCAGCGCCCTTTTCCGCGCGTAAAACGGCTTCGACTTGCTCCAACTGCTCGGCCGTCACCAGTCCGCTAATGAGCGCCGAACTTTGAAACACGCTCCGCGTCGCCATGTTGAATTCCCGCTCCGTTCCCCCGCTGTTTTCCGACGACCATCGTACGCCGCAAGCGGTCCCCTGTCACCCCTCGCCGTTTCGCTTTAAGGCCGGACGGTCGACGCCTGCCGCGGTTGCGATGGAGCGATCCCGTAACCCACGCGGCTCGTCGTGCGATGGCCGTTGGACACGCCACCCTCGGCACGCGCCGAATCGGCGAGCAAGTCGACAAGGATGTTGCGGCTGGCCGCGCCCGCGTTCAACCAGTTGTCCCGCCAAGCTGCGGGCGACAACACGACGCGTTGCGGCCGGTCGAATCGCACCGTCACCGACGCTCCGAAGCGGCTGAGTCGCACGGAGGCCACTCCCGCAACCGGCTCGTCGCCGGCCAAGGTCCACTGCTCTTCGCCTTCGGGCGCCGCTTGCGAGAATGAGAATTCGATGACGGTCGGCTCCGCTTTCGGTTGCTTCTCCTCGTGCCGCAGGTACACCGGTAGCACCTCGTACAGTTCCGCCGAGTCCGCGGGAATGTCGGAGACCACAGTCTCCACGCGGACTCGCCGCGGCTCGAACGAAAACAATCGCCGATAGCCAACGGAACGCGCCAGTGGCCGATCGACAAACACCGGTTTCGGAGGTTGGCCCGCGGCTCCATCGACCATGATGGTTTCCATTCCCATCAGCTGACCTTCCACCCGCGCTTCGAAGGCGGAAAACGACGCGCGGGGGGCGACACAGCGGGCGGACGAAAAGACCAAGCCGCTTTCGAGCCGCCCGGCCACCATGTGCGCGGGCCAAGTCCGCCACTCGTCCAAGACGTCGAACGAGCGATCGTTGGAGGTGCCGCGTCGCAGGCCGAGCAATACCGAGCCGGTTTGCGGCGTCCAGAACGCGGACAACTGGCCACCGCCCAATCCCAGCGGGCCGGGAAAAGCCGGTCGCGCGTCACCCGTCTCGTGCCGTCCCACCGGTCCCGTATGCAGAATCGCCGCGTACCCCGGACGTCGCACGGCCACGAAATCCCGGCCAAACTCGCGAGTGAACGTCTCGGCAGGCCGCGTGGGTTCTTCGGCGGTTCCGCCGGGAATATCGGCATACGGCGAGTGAAGCAATGGCGAGCGGTCGGCGGCGAGCGATTGCAGGCGGGCCCACGTCCCGGGCCGATAAAACTCGTAGGCCGGATTGACGCTGGCTGGAAAGTTATAGGTCATCCAAACCCGCGGCACCCATTTCATCGGCATCTTGCGGCCGGCTTGCAACGCTTCCAAGGAGATCAGCTTGCCGTTCTCCACGCCATGCTCGCTCAGTTGAAACGCGAAGGCCCGAGCGCGGTCAGCGGGGGCTTGCCGCAATTGCTCGTCGGTGGGCCGCAACGCGAACTGCACGGCTTGGTCGGTCAACATGGCGGCGCCCGCGTCGCGGACACCGTCCCAATGCCATTGGTCCGCGTTCACAGGACTGCCCAGCCGCGAATTGAAATGGCTCGGGCCGGTCGCGCTGCCGTCGGGTTCGGGCAAGAGCAGGTGGCGACGCAAGCGATAGACTTTCTCCAGCGCCGCGGGGACGAACGGCCAGTCCGCGACGAGTCCCGTCCAGACGGCGAACCAGTTCGCGGTGCCGCTGAAGCCCGTGTCGATGCCGCCACGTTCGTCCCAGTAACCCGCCTCGTGAAAGGATCGCGGATCGGTATACAGCGGCTTCGCATGCTGTTCGACGCGCGTGAGGAATTCGCGATCGCCAAGCGCTCGTGCGATGTGGAGCAACCCGACTGGCAGGATATAGTCGCGGCCGCCGCCATCGCCGCGCGGCTGCCAGCGCATCAGCCGTTCACCAATCATCCGCAGGCCCGTCTCGTACGCCTGTCGAGCTTCCTCGGGCAACACATCGCGGAATCCGGGGTAGGGAAACGCCCAAAACACCGGGTTGTAGCCGTGCTGGTCGGAACGCAAGACGGGGGGTTGCGAGTGCTCGGTGCGTTCCAGCATTTCGTGGAACATCATCATGTTCGAGGCGGCCGTCATGAAGGCGCGCATCTTCAGGCCGCGATTGCCTTGAAACGGATTGCCCCGATGCCGCCATTGAAGAAACGACACCAGCGCCTCGGGCCACGCCGGCGCGTAGTAGACCCCGTCGGGTTGCTCGATCAGCGGCAACGTGAAGCAGGCGGCCGACGCGTTCACCGCCGGATAGCCACGTTTGGTGCCGACCAGCGGCTGCTGCATCCGTGTGTACAGGAACTCGCGGTACCGCATTTCGGAGTCGCCCGCTGGCTCGGCAGGAACCGCGGCCGCGCCAGCCGGCTTGGCCGGCGGGTCGGCTCCACGCGACTCTTCCGCCTTGGGGTCGATCGCCAACGACACCCCGTGCGCTGTGTCGGACTCGGTGACGGTCGCCATGAATTGGTAGAGCGTCCGCTGGTACGCATGCCGTTGAGGCAAGCGAGTGGGAATCGCAACGCCGTCGTCGGCCCGCGCGGCCAAGAGGGCAGCGAGCATGCCCGCGGCGGTCAGCAGCGCGGTGGCCGCGAAGCGGCTGGCGTGGAGCGTCGCCGCGCGCCGCGCGGTCTTGAGCCCCAGGCTCGCGCCAAGCGATTTCCACGGGGAAAACCACGGTTTTTTCCTCGAGGAACATGGCCGACGGAAAGGGGAAAACTTGTCAAGTCCCATTCATCGCTCTCCCTGCGACGTGCTAGAAACTGGCTTTGTGGGAAAGGACGCCCGCGCGTATAATCCCCGGCCGGCTCATCGTACGCAGGCGTTCGTCGCGAAACCATCCCGCGCCCCGACGAGGACAAAATCCGTGTTGACCACGCGCCCGAAAGTCGCCGAATTGTCGTTTCAGTTGTATGGTCGCTCGCTTCATCCCGAACTGTTTAATGTCTGCCAGTCCCGCACCGTCAAACGCGGCGGGTATGAAGCGCGAATCGACATCACGAACTCGGGGCACTTGGTGACGTGGCGATACGGCGGACTGACGCTGGCCGAGGTCGCCGCTTCCTCGCAGCATCCGATGCCGCAAAAGCGGCGTCTCATGTCGCACAAGTTGCGTGGCGAACGCACCGACCGGGTCGAATGCCGCGGTGGCGTGAAGTATCAAGTCAGCGTGCAGTTGGAAGCGGTGGCGCCGGACGTGTTCTGGCTGTTCCACCAAGAGCTCGCGATGGACGATCAGCGCGAGGGGATGTTCCATCAATTCGAATCTTGCGCGCGGATGTCGCTGGGGGCGATCAGCTACATCCATGTCGAATGCCGCAATCGCAGCCTGTTGATCCAAGCGTTCCACACGTTCCCGGATGATTACGCGATCGTGAAGAGCCAATCGCGTTTCGAACTGCCGGGATAAGTTCAGCGTGCCTGTCATTGGCAACCGACCAGCGGAAACTCGATGGCCCGCGGACTCACGCTCGAAGAATTCACGGCGATCAATGACGAACTGGCCGCGTTGACACGGCTGGGAGTGCCGTTGGAATCGGGCTTGGCGGGGCTCAGTCGCGATTTGCCGGGGCAATTGGGACGCGCGGCGGGTGCGATCTCTCAGCGGTTGGCCGCAGGCGAGCCGTTGGAGCAAATCCTGGAATCGCCCTCGTTCGGTTTCCCGCCTGCATACCGTTCCGTCATCGTGGCCGGTATCCGTTCGGGGAAACTGACGCGGGCTTTGGAAGAAGTGGCGGCGACGGCGCGGCGGACAGCGAGCCTGCGGCGCGTGTTCTTGCTCTCGCTGATCTACCCGTTGATTGTGCTCGCGGTGGCGTATGCCGGATTGCTCGTATCGCTTGCCTGGAGCACTCCGAGGATTCTCGACGCGTTGACCGAGTTCCAAGGCGAGCTTCCCGGCATCTGGTCGTGGTTGCGCCCCCTGGGCGACTCGATGGCATGGTGGGCGCCATGGCCGCCGCTTGCCGTCCTGGCGGGGCTGATGTGGCAATGGCGGCGCTGGTCGGGACGAGGTTCCCTACGTCGATCCGCGCTGGCGCCGGCGGGAACAGCCGCATCGAAGCTTCGGCAAGGTCGCGATGTGGATCCGGCACGGTTGGCGACTTTTTTGGATTTGCTGGGGCTGATGATCGGCAATCAGGTGCCGTTGCCGGAGGCGTTGGTGTTGGCGGCCGACACAGCGGGCGTGGGCGCCTGGCAAACGGGCGCGCGGACTGCCGCCGCGCGGCTGAACTCTGGCGAACGGCTCTCGCGCGATTTGCTGTTCGAGAGTGGCCTGCCAGCGGGCGCGGGTTGGTTGGCGGCGGGCGGTTCCAGTCCGCAAGGCTGGGCGGAATCGCTGCGAAACGCCGCGGAATGCCAGCGCCGTCGAGCGGACCGCCGTCAAGCGCGGTTCGAACAGCGTTGGCCGATCCTGCTGTCGTTGGGTTTAGGCATGGGGCTCGTGATGCCATACATGGCGGTGCTCATCCTCCCATGGCTCGATTTCATTCGCGTCTTGTTGCAGTGAGCGCGCCGGTGGGCGCCTGTTGCGAAGTGTTGTGTGTCCGCAGTGAAGCGACGACCGTCGGTCGCATGGCGGGAGCCGGGTTTTTAGCGCGTGTCCGTGTGAGGGGCTGATGGCGAATTCTCCTGGCGAGCAACTACTGCCCGAGGCCAGCGGTGGCTCCGCGAAACCGCAACTGACTCGCGAGATTGTCGCGGGATTGACGTTGGCGTTGCCGACCGGCGCGACGTTCGAAGCCGCGTTGCGGGCGGTGGCGGACGAATGCGAATCGCGCGCGGCCGCCGCGGCGCTTACGCGGCTAGCCGATCGCGCGGAGCGCGGGGCGCCGTTCGAATCGTTGTTCCAAAACGAAGACTATGGACTGCCGGGAGCGCTAGTGGCCGTTTTACGCGGTTCCGCCGGCGACGACAGCCAAGGAGATGTCCGTGTGGCGGCGCTGGAGCGTTGGATAAGCGATCGCGATTTGCACGATGATTTGCGCGGTGAAATCCGTTCGGCCTTGGCTTATCCGGCCACTGTCACTTACCTAGCGGCACTCATGCTCCCATTCACAGCCATGGTGTTGGCGCCAAGTTTCCAACAACTGATCGCCGAATTCGAGATGAAGCCGACGATGCTGACGCGGGGGCTCGAGGCGATGGCGGTCGGCGGGCCCTGGAT
>CAIXSC010000455.1 GCA_903921945.1 uncultured Planctomycetaceae bacterium | reverse complement strand
GTCGTCAACCGCTTCGGCAGTGGACAGGGCTTCGGCAGTGGACAGGGCTTCGGCAGTGGACAGGGCTTCGGCAGTGGACAGGGCTTCGGCAGTGGACAGGGCTTCGGCAGTGGACGCTGTCAACGCGGACGTTGTCGCCGCCAACTGGGGCCGCGAACCGTTACCTGGCGAGGATGATGGCATCGACGCCTGGAGGAAGTTCCGCGAGTTATCCGCGATCGATGACGCGGAGAAGCTGATGATCGAAATGTTGCAGGTCGAAGAACGGGCGGCCGGTTTTCGCAACCACGCGATCGAACAATTTCGTAGTGCCGACCTCCCCGCACGGGCCACGACTTTGCGGGGACTGGCCGATCACATCGACACCTTGGTCCTGCCGCTCTTCGCCGACGCGATCGCCCGGAGCGACGCGACCCGGTCGCCGAAAGCGGCGAAAGTCCGAGAGCATGTCGTGACACGGCAGCGGATCTGGCAAATGCTGGCCGAAGCCCTGCGTCGCGACGATGCCGATATCCTGGAGTTGCACGAGCGATACTGGCATGGAGTGGCGGATTTGGAGCTCGTGAACGATGTGATGAAAAAGGCGCAACATGCCTCGGCCCCTCCGGAGGCGCAAACCGCCGCCTTTCGCGAGGCGCTCGTGGCATTCACGCCGCGCTGGTTCGTGACGCCAACCCTGATGGTGGTCAACATCGCATTGCTCCTCGCCTCCTTGACCTTGTCCCGCCAAATCATCGCCCCTGACTCGCAGTTGCTTCTCGATTGGGGCGCGAACTACGGGCCAGCGACGCTCAACGGCCAATGGTGGCGGCTCTTCACATGCATGTTTTTGCACGGCAGTTTCATGCACGTGCTGATGAACATGTGGGTGCTCCTCGATTTCGGCCGCTTGGTCGAGCGGCTCACGGGCAATGTCGGCTTCTTGCTCGTTTACGTGATCACTGGCTTGGCGGGCAGCTTGGCCAGTTTGTATTGGAATCCGCAAGTGCTCTCGGTCGGCGCCTCCGGGGCCGTGTTCGGCATCGGCGGCGTCTTATTGGGCTGGACGCTTCGCCATCGCCATTCGATCCCGACGGCCGTGCTGGGCCATTTACGGTCGAGCGTCGCGGGCTTCATCTTTTTTAACATGATGCTGATGGTCCGCGGCGGCAACATCGATCATGCCGCCCACGCCGGTGGACTCGTCGCCGGCATCCTCTGCGGCCTGTTGGTCAGTCAGCCGCTGGGCCCGGACGTCCGAAAGCGGCGACTGGGAAAATGCCTACTGACCGGATTCGTTGGTTGCGCGGCCTTGGTTGGCGCGGCGAACTTCCTGCCGCCAGCACCGCCGGCGCCAATCAACGTCCAAGGCGAAATGGGTGCTTTCATGGCCACTGAAAAGAAAGCGCAGACGACATTCCAAGCGATGCTCAAAGCGTACGACGACGGCCAACTCTCCAATGAGGCGTTCGCCAACCAGGTGGAACAAGAGATTCTGCCGGCTTGGACAGCAGCCCGCGCGCGCCTCGACAAGCTCCGAGCCGAACCGTTGGCCAACCAGGAAAACATCGCGAAAGTCGCTCGCTATGCCGGCGAACGCGACACCGCCTGGCGGACATTCGTCGCCGCGGCGCGCGACAACGATCAGGAAAAATGGAAACAGGCCGTGGCCCAATGGCAAGCCGCCGATGCGACCGTGCGGGCAATCAACGGCCAATGACCGCGGCCACGAGATTCAACGGTCGAGCCCCACTCGTGTTTCAAGCGGGCTTCTATCCGTGCCCGTCCGAGTTATCCGTGGTAAACACTTGCGACTTTGACGATGCGTTCAGGAACGCACACGCGAAAGAGGCGTCATGCGCGGCGAAGTGGTCTATTTGTATGCGTTCGATGTCGCCAATGAAATCGCTACCCGCGAAGTGCGGCACATCCTCGGCCAACCCACCTCGCCCTTCGAACCGCGAGCCGCTCACTTGCTGCCGCGCGACGTGCCGCTCTACCGAGCGTTAACCGTCGAACCTCCGTCGAACCATACGCTGGCCGGTCAACCGCTCCGCGTGATCATCCGCGTGTTTGAGGTCGGGGTCGTCGGTTTCACCATGCGTTCCCCGTTCGCCGTGGAGCAGCTTTCCGCGCTTGGGCAGTTCCATCAACCGCGGCTCGACAGCGGCGAGCCGCTCGACGAGTTCGCCCGCCGCCTTTGCGCCGAAGTCTGTTCCAGCCTCGGCAAGTCGCTCGTCCGATCCAGTCCCATTTCCCAACCGGAAGCGTACAACGTGTTCTGCTTGGCGGATCTGGACGGCGAGCGGCCCGCGTGGGAATGGCTGGAAGCCCATCGCCAAGCGGCCGCGAGTTTGTTGGCGGAACAGCCGACGGCCGATCTCAGCCCGCAGCAGATCGAGGAGTCGCTGCGTATTCGGCGGTCATTCACCGGCCGCGATCTGGTGGTCATTGACTGGGACGCGTCGCTGGTGGTCGATCGCGATGGCTACTTCGACGATGTGTTGTATGTGCTTGAACTGGCGAACGTGCAATTGGAAGAGTACCGCGTGATGGACGAACGGCTCGATCGGCACGTCGAGCGGGCCTACCGTGATTTGGAACAGCCAATGTCTGTCTGGGGGCGTGGGCCCACGCGAATGCTCGACTGGCTTCGTCGCTTCCGCGTCGACGCCACGAAGCTTTCCGATGAAGTCACACACATCACCAAATTCTTCGGAGACTGGTATTTGGCTCGCGTGTACCTTGGCGCCCAAGAGCGGTTTCACCTCGCCCAGTGGCGGCAGAGCATCGAGCATCGGCTGGGGCAGCTGGACGAGGTCTATCAAGTCATCCAGTCGGATGTCTATGAACGGCGGATGTTGTGGTTGGAAATCGCCGTCGTGGTCTGTTTCCTGATCGACCTCTTCGGGCTGTTTTTCTGGAAGTAGGCAATCGGGGCGGATGACCGCGCATCGACTGTGCCGATTCGCACGCCGCACACTTGCCGCGCGCAGCAGGTTGCATGACCCGTGCGGGGAGCATGCGCGCCACTTTGCTGGAACGGGCGACGAAACGCGGTTCAACGCGGCCGCTCCTACGCTGGTCCGCGATTGGCACACAAACTGCTATTGCCCTTCCCGACCGATGCTCGGTCGGAAGGTCGACCTGTGTCGTGTCACACGTTCCTTCTCGCGAAGTATTACCCGCCCTCGCCCAGACGAGCTCGATGAATGGAAGCATGGATACCGTCGCGTCGCGCGATGACAGGGCGAGCGCTTGGGATGCTCGCCGTGTCGCTCGCCGCGATTTGCCTATCGCATGGCTGCTCCCGACGAACCGAGGTGTCGTTCTCGCCCCGCGTCGAGCTGGCCAAGTTGCCTGAAAAGCACCAGCGGCAAATCGCCACGTTTCTCGAAGACTACTTCGGGAGCCCGGCGACGCCGCGATTCCTCTTGCCAGCTGCGGTCTTGCCCTCCCCCGTTTCGCCAGCCACTGAATCGCCAGCCTCTGAATCGCCAGCCACTGAATCGCCAGCCACTGAATCGCCAGCCGCAACTGGCACCGACGTGGCATTGGCCGGCTCGGGAGGAGGCGGCGGCGTTTCAGGTGGCGATGGGGAGGATACGAATGCCGCCGAGGCTCCGTCGCGGTTGACGGACCACCCGGATTGGAACCGGCTGAAGCTGCGGCAAGGCGCGGAGGTTTACAAGCGGCAATGCGCTGCTTGCCATGGCGTGACCGGCGATGGCCAAGGGCCAGCCGGCCAGTATCTCAATCCGCCGCCCCGCGACTATCGCCTGGGACGCTTTAAGTTCACCTCGACACCGCGTGGCGAGAAGCCTCGCTATGAGGATTTAGCCCGCATTATCCGCCGCGGCGCGAAAGGCACCTCGATGCCTTCCTTCCGCTGGCTTCCCGACGACGAGCTTGACGCTGTCATCGGCTACGTGATGCTCCTTTCCAGCCGCGGGGAAATGGAACTGCAATTGATGCGCGAAGCGGAAAGCGAACTGGAAGAATCGGACGACTTGAGCGCCGAGGTGGTCGCGGGGTATGCGACTCGCGTCTACGAATCCTGGCGCGACGCGGCCGGAAAGGTGGTCAATCCAGTCACCACCGAACCGCTCGCCAGCGACGACACGGTGCGGGCCGGCGCGAAAGCGTTCGTCGAACTCAACTGCTTCAAATGCCATGGCCAGGATGGACGCGGGAATAAAGCGTTCAACGTCGGCAAGGACGACTGGGGACGCACCGCGTACGCCGCCGATCTAACTTCGGGCATGCTCCACGGCGGCCGACGTCCAATCGACATCTACCGCCGAATCTATCTGGGTATCAACGGAACGCCGATGCCCGCCTTCGACCAACCGGATTCCACCAAGGGTGAAACGGCCCAGCAGCGTTCGGAAACGATCTGGCATCTGGTCCATTTCGTCACCAACATCGTCGAAGGCAAGCCGATCCCTGTCGACGTCATCGAAGAAACCATCCGCTCGCTTCCCGCTCCCGGCCCCGGGCCCCTTCCGGCGGAACAGCAACCGTCCGAACCGCCGGCGGCGGAACCGCCGGCGAACTCGCCACCCGCCTCCACGCAACCGCCAACTTCGTCCTCGGAAACGGGAGGCTGAGCCATGGAAGCGACGAAGCGCGCCGAGCGACTGCGGGAAATCGATTCCTTGCGACAGCGGCTGGCCATGCTCGAAGGCGAATTGACGGCGACCGAGTTGTCCCCGACTGGCGTGCCCGCGACTGGCGTGCCCGCGACTGGCCGGGCCGATTGGAGGACTTCGGGCTATTACCTGTCGTACTACGCGACGGCCGGATTCTTTCTGGGAATCGCGGGCGCGCTGACCAGTCTGGTGTTCAATATTGTGGGGTCGCTGGCGGTCGGACAATCGCCGCTTCGCTTGATACAGATCTACTTGACGTTCGGCATGGGGCGCAGGGCGCTCGACGCGAACTTGGCCGAAAATGGCGGATTAGCGCTTGCGATCGGCTGTTGTTTGTATGTTG
Organism: uncultured Planctomycetaceae bacterium; assembly: GCA_903921945.1. Taxonomy (GTDB): domain Bacteria; phylum Planctomycetota; class Planctomycetia; order Pirellulales; family Pirellulaceae; genus CAIXSC01. Next base: position 2,642 of record CAIXSC010000455.1, on the reverse strand, counting down.
GAACGGGTATGATGCTCGGTATTCTGTTCCATGTCTTTCTGACTCGATACTACGCCGATGGCGGACTATCGAAGCGGTTGCTGGCCGCCTCCGGACTCGCGATCGCGGTTTGGATTGTCAACTATTACTTGGTGTTGTCGTGGCTCCAACCGTTGCTCTTCGGAGGCAACTGGATCGCCAATACCATTCCGCCGCCGATCGCCGCGCTTACGCACTTGGTTTTCGGCTGGACGCAAGCACTTGTTTATCCCCTGGGCCTTTACGAACCGTATCGCATCGCGAAAGGCGAGTAGGCAGTGGGCAGAAGTAATGTACATAGCAGTAGGATTCTGCGAACGGGTAACCCCTAACCTAAAACCCAACCCTAATACTTAATCCCGTCTACTGTGTGCTACTTGCTGCCCACTGCCGAATGCCTTGCGATACAACAAGCAACGGACCAACAAAAACACTCCTTGGATACCCCATGGTCGAAGGGACGATGACAACGGACGTTCCGCGGCACGATGAACTCGTGGACGAACGGTTGGTGCGCTGGTTTTTCTTCGCCGGCCTGACGTACCTGATGGCCTCGATGCTCGGCGGGATCCTGATGGCCTTGCAGTTGGTGCATTGGAATCCGTTGACGGGCGTGGAGCTGTTCTCCGCCGGTCGCTGGCGGATGGTCCATACGAACGCCGTGGCCTATGGCTTCCTCGCCAACTCGTTCCTGGGAATGTTGCATTGGGCGGTGCCACGTTTGACGTTCCGGCCCGTTGCGAGCGTGAAGATCGCGTACTTCATCTTTTTCGCGTGGCAAGCGATTGTCGTTAGCACGGCCGTGGGAATCGTGGTTGGACCCTCTTGGCAGGATTCGCCCTGGGTCGCGGACCTCGCGCGTCGGACGGGCTTGCCGATCAGCCTCGGAGCCCAGGGGTTGGAGTGGGGCGAGACGCCGTTTTGGATCGACCCGATCGCGCTCGTGGGATTGGCGCTTGTGGCGTTCAACTTCATGACGCCGATCGCGCGGGCCCGCGGACCGATGTATGTGACGTTGTGGTACTTCATGGCGGCGTTTGTCTGGACGTTTTTGACGTACGCCATGGGCAATTTGCTTCCCGAGTACGCCGTGGGCGGCACTAGCGCCGGCGCGATTGGCGGTCTCTTCATCCATGATCTCGTCGGCCTGTTTGTCACGCCACTCGGCTGGGGAATGATGTACTATTTTGTTCCGATCATGTTGAAGAAGCCGATCTGGAGCCACGGCTTGTCGCTGGTCGGGTTTTGGGGCCTCGCATTCTTCTATCCGCTGCAAGGGATCCACCACTTTCTCTACACGCCGATTCCGATGTTCCTGCAGTATGGCGCCGTGATCTCGACGATCGCCGTGGAACTGGTCGTGGCGACCGTGGTGATCAACTTCATGGGAACCCTCTGGGGGCGAAGCCGAATCTTGGTGGACAACCTGCCGCTGCGGTGGTTCTACGCCGGGATGGTGCTGTACTTCATCACTTGCTTCCAATGCGCCTTGCAAGTGACGCTGACGTTTCAAAAGCTGATCCATTTCACCGACTGGGTCGTCGGCCACGCGCATCTGGTGATGTACGGCGTCTTTAGCCAGTGGATCTTTGGCATGATGACCTATCTGTTTCCCCGCTTGATCGGACGGGAATGGGAAAGCCGAAAACTTTGCGAGTGGCACTTTTGGCTTTCGCTCACGGGCATCTCCGTGATGTTCCTGGACCTGACCATGGCCGGACTGTTCCAGGGCTATTATTGGTCTTCGCTGCAGCCTTGGGAGGCGTCGACAATCGGATCCTATCCGTTTTGGGTGACCCGTGTGTTCGCGGGCTTGATGATGTTCGCCGGCTTCCTCTGTTTTCTCGCCAATCTCCGAGCCACGTTCGCCGCTGGCCGGCGCCCCGCGACGGCGAGCGGCTCTTTGGCGGCCTCCGTCTAAAATCCGCTTCCATGTTCTGTGTTCTTCAGTATTGGTCCGTGGCTAGGAATCCCACCTCCTTTGGCGATTGATTGTCCGGCCACTGCCAGGGCTGACCGCCGCTGGCAGGCACGTTTCGGTTTTCACGGCTGCGAGTGGCGTTATGTTTGAAAGCAAGACAGGCATCATCTTCATCGCGGGGTTGACGTTCTTCGCCCTCGCGTTTCTCGGCAATGGCCTGGTGCCGATCCTTATGTACAAGGACTTGAAGGAACAAACGGCCGAGGAGCTGGTACAGCCGCGGATCATGACCCAATTCCGCGATCTAAGCGAACGCTATCCGGAGCAGTTCAAGCAGTACTTTGGCGAGCCGACCGAAGAGAACTGCGCGGCGGCTTTGCGTCTGGGTCGGCAAGTCTACATCGGCGAGGGCTGCTGGCATTGCCATAGCCAGTTTATCCGCCCGGTGTCGAACGAGTCGCTGCGGTGGGGGCCTGTGTCCGAAACCAAGGAGTATCAAAACGAATTGCAACGTCCCGTGCTGTTCGGAACTCGACGGGTCGGACCCGATTTGTCGCGCGAAGGCGGTCGCCGTGGGAACGACTGGCACAGCGTCCATTTTTACCGGCCCAAAATGGTGTCAACCGATTCGGTGATGCCCGAATACCCCTGGTTTTTCGATGGCGATCCAAGCAAGCCGAACCGCCGCGGACTGGCGGTGATC
>CAIXSC010000454.1 GCA_903921945.1 uncultured Planctomycetaceae bacterium | reverse complement strand
GCGCCGTTTCCACTTGTCGCTTCGTCACTCGATACGGTTGATCCACAAGCATGCGGAACGTTTGACCATTCCGCAACACCGTGAACTGCAACACGGGCCGACGGTTCGCCCGAATGGCCGCCGCCAAATCCTCGACACGGTGCAGGGGCCGCCCATCGACTGACAACAACACATCTCCCGGTTGCAAACCATACCGAGCCGCCATCGAATCGCTCGCCACCTCGCTCACGCCAATCCCGCTAATCGGCTCCAGTTTCATTCCAATCCACCTTGAGCCGATGGGCAATTCCGCAGCGGTCGAGACTGCCACCGCGGTCGTCACCGCTTGAGCCGGCTCGGCGATGCTCGGCGACCGCGTTGGATTCGCAGGCTTGGCTGTCGCCTTCGCGGCCTTCGCGGCTTCCGACGGATTTGAGCCCGTAACCGCACTCGCCCCGACCGTCACTTTTGCGCCACCCGTCACTTTTGCGGCGCCCGTCGCCTTTGCGTTGCCCGTCGCCTTTGTATTCCTGCTCGCCTTCGGAGCTTCAGGCGCCTTGGGCACCTCACTTCCTGGGATGGCAACCGCAGGCTGAGCGGTCGACGAATCGGGTTGTGCCGCCAATGCCGCGATGATGGCGGTGTCTTCCGTTCGCACCTGGACCGGAGGTGATTTCGAAGGGACTTTCGCGGGAGGGTTGTCTTGATTGGCCGCGTAAAGAGTGGCTCCGCCTATGAGCAACATCGCGGGGCCTGTGAGCAGGTGGTACTTGGACATGATCGCAACCTTTATCGTAGTTTGGTAGGAAAGAGAGAGTCCGGCCCCCGCGGTGGCTTCGGAGCGGGGACCGGAACGTAAAGAGTCGAACCGGCTAGCCAGGAGCCGAAGAGGAGTGGTTCCAACCGGCTCTTAAAGTCAACGAAACGCTGGGCGACTGCGCGATCGCGGTCTTAGTCATCGCGATCGACGCCATTCTCGCCCTCATGCATGCTGTTGCCGCCGTCCGCGGCGGAAGAGCCTCGCATTTCGACAATCACGCGGCGGTTGCGCTCCAGTTGGACGCTGCCTCCCACTTCCAGCCGGCGGCTGTCGCCGCGCACGTTTTGTCGCAGATGGTTGAAATACCTTTCTTGATCGACCGCTCCTTGGCTGAAATGGCCACCGACCGTCTCGTGGTCCAGGTCGAGGACATAGGTCAAGGCGAGATGCAGGTGGCCCTCGCGATCGCGAAGGACGGTCGTGTTGCGGGCGAAACGCGGTGTCACCACCGAGTTGCTTTCGGCCGATTCCGCTCCAGACGCCCGCGCACCCGCTGTCAGTGCAGAACCTGACCGTTGGGCCGAGGATTCCAGGTGAAGCTCGTTACCAGCCGCGACGCCGGCGGCGACGATCCATGGAAACGCGACGAACAACAAGGGACGCTTCATAAACGAAAGTCTCCAAAATGGGAACTGGGATCAACACAGAGTCGCGACACGCTCCTTGCCGAGCGTGTCGCCTAGGAATGGACGATGGTCCGGAATCCGGGAGCCTAGCGGCTTCGGAAATGGCTCTCAGAAACCGCCCTGGCGCGGCGGCCGTCGGTGCGTTGAGACGACTCGCTGTACACGCTGCCGTTGACGCCACCGCGCACCACACCCAACGATTCGGAATGCGCGAAGCCCTCGCCCGCGACCGTCTCGGCTTTCATCGTGCCCGAAGCTTCGCCGCGGTACACGTCCAGCAATAATTCCTGCATCGTGCTGGCCCGCGAACCACGGCTCTCGCCATACAGCTTCGCCTGGCCGATGCCGCGATCCACCGCGATCGTGCCGATCATGTCGACCGTGCCACCGGCCGCGTTGCCTTCGATGACATTCTCGCCGTGGCCTCGACGGACCGAGCTGACCTGGTCGATGACCGCAACGCCGCCCTGCGACGCTTCCGCCGACAAGGCATTCCGGCTCACCCCATGGTAAGCCTGGTTGATGCTCCGCGCATCCACGACGCCGCCGCTGCGGCCAACGACGCGAGCGGTCGACTCGGCCACGGCCCCGCGGCCGCGCGAATCGCCCTGCATCAGCAACCGCGAGTCGCCCTCCGAGTGGCCCGACAGCGCCGTCGCGCCGCCGTGGCTCGCATGGCCCTCGATCTTGAGACGGCCGCCACCGGCAGCCGTGCCGTAAACCCGGCTCGTACCACCCGAGCTCGCCGTGCTCACGATATGCACGTCGTTGCCGAACACCGCCACCGGAAACTGCCCGAAAACCAGCAACATGCCAAAAGCAAACTTGCGCATCACAGCACCTCGAGGAAGAAAACCAAGAAGACGAACCCAAGCGACCGCTCATGACTGGAAAACCGCGATCGATCGTCCTGAACGCGCTCTCCCCAACCTTTCGCCTAGCCGTTCCGAAAAACCGTGGCCAATTCGCGAGGCACTGGTCCACCGCCATAGGTCACGTATTCGGGTGCGGCGAGTCCGGTTGGAGCACGCTTCCAATCGATCGGCGACACTTGGAATGGTCGCGCCGGGAGGTTCCTGAACAGATTTTTTGGTAGTCTTTTCGAGTGTTTTTCACATACCTCGCAAGATGGATTCGGGAGAAGGCGCGAATCCCTGCTAGGCGGCTTTCAAGAAAGCCGCCTCACCGCGTCCAATCGCAAAACCGCCAGGACGAAAACCCGCCTCGAGGAAAACCCGCCCCGATGAGAATGTCGATGGCGGACTCGCATTGGGCCGGTTTGGCGGGATGACTGGTCGGAAGGGATCGAAAAGTGGCTGGCACGTTCGTCGGGCACGTTCGTCGAACGGAAGGTGAGCGTGGAACTTGGGATGGCCTCACGCGAGTCGACACCGCGAAGTGATGTATTCCTTGCACGATCGAGCCGGTTTTTGAAAGGGAACGTCACCAGCGCTCGCCCGGTGACCTACGCGATCCCAAGGTCCGCAGGCTAAGTCGGGATGAAATAGACAAACTGCGGGAACTAGAAAGACAACCCATCGCCGCCTAAAAATGCGGTCCTTCTGGGTTTACTGTGGGTCGCTATCGCAG
>CAIXSC010000453.1 GCA_903921945.1 uncultured Planctomycetaceae bacterium | reverse complement strand
GCCGTAGGCGACGGCCGGGCCGCAAAGCGAGAGGGCGCACTCGGAGCGGATTCCACGGCGCCGCACCTTTCGTTGGGCGATCGGTGCCTGGCTCCTTTCGGCCTACTCGGGAAAAGGGCTCACGGTGGCACAGAGTCACGGAGGCACGGAGGCACAGAGGCACGGAGAAGAACGGCAGCGAGAGCGGGACGCTGTTGTTTTCGATCGGAGCGGGCAAGGAGAAAGCTCGATGGAGAATCGCGGGCTTATTCGATCGTCGAGGGCAAACGTGTCGTCACGCGATTGGGCAGCTCCGAGCGATGCAATTCTCTCCGTGCCTCTGTGGCTCCGTGAGATCATCTGCCCGGGAGCGAACGAGTCTGCTCGTCTGAATCCGCCTTCGGCGGTCACCGGTGAAGACTCGACAAATCAGTGTCGATGGATGCACAATAGGGCGATATCGTGGTAGCCCAGTTCGGCCTGCGAACGGCTCTGGCTGGGGCGCGGCGTCGTGGTGGAATGACGGCAGAGATTGAGAAACCGAAGGAACCGACGATGAGTCAGCGGAATTCGTGGAATCGACGCGCGTTTCTGGTGGCGTCGACGGCCGGGATCGCCGGGATGGCGTTTGGCGCCGCGCGGCCAGCATCGACCGCCGCCGCGCCGTCATCGGCGACTGGCGAGTCGGCTCGCATCGGCCCCGGTCGCGCGAAATCGACGATCCTGTTCTTCCTCAGCGGTGGCGCCTCGCATCTCGACATGTGGGACATGAAGCCGAAGGCGCCGGCTGAGTACCGCGGGCCGTTCCAGCCGATCGCGACCTCGACGCCCGGCGTAACGCTGTGCGAGCACCTGCCGCTGCTCGCCAAACAGGCGCATCATCTCGCCGTGATCAACAGCGTCGGCGGCACGGTCAGCACTAACGATCATCACGCGGGTTACTACTACAACCTGACGGGCCATGTGCCCGATCCAACCTTTCTTTCGCTCGGGAACAATCGCACGCCGTACGCGGATGATTGGCCGAGCATGGGAGCGGTGGTTGGATCGCGCCGTCCGCGGCATCCGCAATTGCCGAATTTCATCACCCTGCCGCAGAAGGAAGGTGCCCCGGCGTACACTCGGCCGGGTCAGTTCGCCGCGCGGTTGGGGCTGGAACACGAACCGCTCTATATCGAAGGCGACTCGAAAACGCCGCTCAAGTTCCACGTTCCCGCCTTGCAACTGCGCGCGGACACGCCCGGCGCGCGGCTCGTCGAACGACATTCGCTGCTACGCGAATTGGATGCCAACCGGCGCGACTTCGAAGCGTACGCCAGTTCACGGAACTGGACCGCGCAGCAGCAGCGGGCGTTGTCGTTGCTTCTGTCGTCCAGCACAACCGAGGCGTTTGATGTCGCTCGCGAGCCGGCCGCGCTCCGCGAACGGTACGGCGAAAACGTGAACGGCATGAGCCTCCTGGCGGCGCGGCGGCTGGTCGAGGCGGGCGTGCCGTTCATCACCGTGTTCTGGCGCGGCGACCCCGACAAGCTCAACAAGAAATGCGCGAGCGGCGGCGGTTGGGACACCCATGGCAACAACTTCCGGTGCCTCCAGGAGGACCTGCTGCCCGAGTTCGATCGAGCGTTCTCCGCGTTGATCGAGGATCTCGCCCAACGCGGACTGCTCGACCAAACCCTACTGATGATCACGAGCGAAATGGGACGCAAACCGAAGATCGGCGACCCCCGCAGCGGCGGTGTCAGCGGAGCGGGACGCGACCACTGGACGCACTGCCTGACCGATGTGCTCGCCGGCGGCGGCATCCGTGGCGGCCAAGTCTACGGTTCCAGCGATCGGTTCGCGGAATACCCGGCGAACAATCCCGTGACGCCCGCCGACGTGACCAAGACCGTCTTCCGCGCGATGGGCATTGAAAACCTCGAGGCGTACGACAAACAGAACCGCCCCTATAACTTGCTGGCCGAGGGCGCTG
>CAIXSC010000452.1 GCA_903921945.1 uncultured Planctomycetaceae bacterium | reverse complement strand
GGTTCGCGGTTCCCGATGACTGGCGCTTCGTCTTGGTGCGTCCGCGAATCACGGCGGAAACGTCCACGGCCGGCTTGCACGGGGCGGCCGAACGGCAAGCCTTCGCGCGGCTGCCACCGGTGCCAAACGCGGTGACCGAACGGCTTCGGGAGATCGCGCTAAAGCGGCTCGCGCCGGCTGTCGAACGCGCCGATTGCGCTGCGTTCGGCGACGCGGTTTATGAATATGGAGTCGTCGCGGGCAATTGTTTCGCGCCGGTGCAGGGCGGGCCGTTCAATGGACCCGTGCTGGCCGAGTTGGTGGCCCGCATGCGGGCGTTGGGGGCGCGTGGGGTAGGTCAAAGTTCGTGGGGGCCGACCCTGTTCGCCGTTTTGCCGAATGAAATGGAGGCGGCGTCATTCGCCCAAGCGATCGCCGCCGAATCGTGCGTGCCGGTCGACGTGCGAGTCGCGGTTCCAAACAACCAGGGAGCGGCGATTCGCCAGCGAGTCTTCGAAGAGTCGGTCTCTTCCGAGCGTTCGTTGGGCCGGTGAGTTGGATCGAACGGTTAAAAGGCGGAGAACAATGCCTGAGCTAGGCGTGAACATCGACCATGTGGCGACGGTGCGGCAGGCGCGTCGCACCTACGAACCGGATCCTGTTTGGGCGGCATCGCTCGCGGAGCTTGGAGGGGCGGATGGTATCACCGTGCATTTGCGGGAAGATCGCCGGCATATCCAGGACCGCGATGTTCGGCTGCTCCGAGAGACGGTGTCGGTGAAGTTGAACCTGGAACTCTCCTGCGCCGAGGAAATCGTAGGCATCGCCTGTGCGACTCGCCCCGATCAAGCGACCTTGGTGCCAGAGCGTCGCGAAGAGGTGACCACAGAAGGCGGGCTCGATGTGGTCCGACATCGAGACGCGGTCGCTCGCGCGATCGAACGGATGCGACAGGCCGGCATCTACGTGAGTCTGTTCCTGGATCCGGACCCAGAGCAATTGGCCGCCGCAGCAGCGCTTGGAGCGCAGGCTGTCGAGCTGCACACCGGCCAATACGCTCTCGCGAAGGGCCGCGAACAGGCGGCGGAACTGGCCAAGCTGGCCGCGGCGGGCGAGCAGATCCGAGCGCTGGGACTAGGCCTGCACGCCGGTCATGGATTGAATTACCACAACGTGGGACCGATCGCCCGCATTGCGGGAATGCACGAGCTGAACATCGGCCATGCGATCATCAGCCGGGCGATCTTCATCGGACTCGAACGAGCGGTTCGCGAAATGAAGGAGCTGATCCAGTAGCCGGATCAGCTCCGTGGGGATTCGACGTCGCTCGCCCGTCGCCGCGAATCTTTACGCTACGACAGCGAAAGGTTGACGACGAAGTTGATCGCGGCCAGATCCGGTGAACGCAGGCGGATCTTGTAGCTCTTTCCAGCCACAATGGCGGCGGTGCCGGTTAGGGGATCGCCATCATGCGGTTCAAGTTCCAAGAGCGAGTCGTCGGCGGCCAGATCTTCCAGTTCCAGGTCCGGTGCGCGACCGTCCGCATCCGCTTGAATGGCGACGTTCAGCGTTCCCGAGGCGGCGGCCGTGAACGTGAAATACTTCTTGTCTTTGCGATTCGCTGAAGTGCCCGTTAGCTGGGCCGTTCCATCGCTGGCGAAGGTGATCGGGGTTCCGCCAGGAACCGAACTGTCGTCATCGTCGTCGTTGGGGCCATCGTCCTCGTCGCTGTCGTCACCGAAATCGTCGTCCTCGTCAAACTCGTCGTCATTCCCACCACCACCGACGAGATTATCATCCCCATCATCGCCGTCGAGTTGGTCGTCGCCGAGTTCTCCGAAGAGGTCGTCGCTGCCGGAACTGCCGGACAGTAGATCGTCGCCCGAGCCGCCAAACAGGTCGTCGTCGCCTTCGCCGCCGTACAGATCGTCGTTGCCGATTTCACCATAAGCCTTGTCAGCATCGGCTCCGCCCGTCAAATCGTCATCACCGGTGCCGCCGGTCAGTTTATCGAGTCCCGCGCCACCCAGAACCGTATCGGCACCGGACTCGCCCTTCAAATCATCGTTGCCAGCTCCGCCGTCGAGCGTGTCGTCGCCATCACCCCCGGACAGTGTGTCCTTTCCGTCGTCTCCCGTGAACGAGTCGAGACCAACACCACCGGTGATACGATCGTCGCCGGCGCCGCCCGAGCCATCGTCGTCGCCGACCCCGCCGTCGAGGGTATCGTTGCCGTCTCCACCAAGCAGCGAATCATCACCGTTTTCGCCGACGATCACGTCCTTGCCGGCATCGCCAGCGATGGTGTCGGCACCTTCGCCACCCCGCCCAGTGTCATCGCCCGCGCCACCGCTCAGCGAATCATCTCCGTCACCGCCGTTGAGCGAGTCATTGCCATCGCCGCCTGAAAGCGAATCTGTTCCCAGGCCGCCTAGCAGCGAGTCCTTTCCGAGTCCACCGGTTACGTTGTCATTGCCGGCTCCGCCATCGAGCGAGTCGTCCCCAACGTTTCCTTGCAGGACGTCGTCGCCGTTACCGCCACGGAGGGTGTCCTTGCCGCCACCGCCGTTCAAGGTGTCATTGCCTTCGCCACCATCGGCGACCGTGGCGACGTTGGTGCCGTTGGTGAAGCTGTCGTTGCCGCCAAGGCCGGTAAAGGTAATCGCTTTTACCTGTGAGGCTTTGATCGTGCGGGAGGTTGGGCCGGCGTCGGTTTGCAGCGTGGCAACAATGTTGGAGCCCGAAATTGCCACCGTGGCCGTGTCGTTCCCAGCCGAACCCTCGATCGCCAGGAGGCCGCTGCGGGTGGTAAAGCTAATACCAGTGGTGAGCGCCACTCGGGTTTCCAACGACTCGATTCCAAATGTCAGCCTTCGCTGTTCCCGGCGGCGGCGGTTGGCAAGGCGTGATGGCTTCGATGACTTCATCGGTGAACTCCCGTGGAACTTTCGACTTTGACTTGGTGAGAAAAGACGCGGCGGTAGCGGCCGCCTACAGGTGCATTATTCGACGATCGACAGAATCCAGTCCAGTCAGGGAAAACCCTAATTCGCCGGTTTCCATCAGCCTCTGGATTTTCGCAGCGAACCGCCCGCCGAGCAGCGGCGCCTTAACCGGCGAAGCGACGAAGCGCCTCGCGGTTCAGCTCAACACCAAGCCCCGGTGTCTCGGGGATGGCTAAGAAGCCTTCCGCGTCGAGTTGGAATGGTCGCGTGATGATCTCGTCGATGTACGGCGCCGGCGTCAGGTACTCGACGTACTTGGCCACCGGAATCGCGGCTGCCAAATGCAAGTCCGCGGCAAGTCCGATGGCGGTGTTCCAACCGTGGCTGACGAATTGGATGTTGTGATCGTAGGCCATCCAGGCGATCCGACGCGCCTCGGTCAACCCGCCGCATTTGGTGGCGTCGGGCTGGACAATGTCCAGCGCGCCTCGTTCGATCCAGGGCTGAAAAGACTGGCGCCGGGTGAGCACTTCCCCGCCCGTAATCGGAATCGGCGAGACATTTCGGAGTCGGATGAACCCTTCGATGTCATCCGGCGGCAACGCCTCCTCGAACCAGCCGATCTGGTAATTGGCCAGCATTTCCGCGGTGCGTTTCGCCCACTTGTAGCCGTGGGGCCAAAACTGCTCGCTCCCGCCCGCGTCCACCAGCAAATCGATCTCCGGCCCCGCCGCCTCCCGCGCCGTCTTGACGAGCAGTTCGTCGAAGGCGGAGTCGCGTCGGCCAAAAGGACGCCAACCCAATTTGATCGCCCGGAATCCCCGGCTGGCGATCGATCGGATGTTGTCCGCAAGTGGCCCTGGTTCGTCGAACAGAATGGACGCGTAAGGCTTGATGCGATGGCGGTAGTAACCGCCGAGTAGCCGGGCGACCGGTTGGCCGCACGCCTTGCCAAGCAGATCCCACAGGGCGATGTCGATCCCGGAGATGACATGCTCAAGCGTGCCGCCCCGCCCCTGCCAAAACACGCTTTGCCGCAACTTCTCACTCACCCGCTCCGGTTCGATCGCCGACTCGCCCTCCCAATGCTGGCGCAGCGTTCCCACCCCGGCTTCGACCAATGCGGAATTCGTAAAGACGCTTCCAATGCCGGTCAGCCCCTCGTCGGAAACCACCTCGACCAAGGCGTGCAGGTCGTCCTCGGGTTCATGTCCTTCCGGCCAGCCTCCATCCACGGTGCCGCCAAGGAGTCGATGGACGACGATATCGCGAATCTTCATCAGTAACGCAGCCTCGAACGGATGGCAAAGGAACGGCAGGCAGGGGACCGTGAATCGTTTAGCGGCGGCTGGTATCCGCGGCCAAGTCAGCTAGCACGTCCGCGAGCGAATCACGGCTTGCGGATGAGCGGTTCGAAGACGACTGCCCCGTTCCCAAGGCCGCCATCACGCCATCGATATCGGCAAAGGTTGGTTTGGCCAGGGAGACCACCAATGTTGAGGCTGGCATTGAGGCGGGAGTGGTTACGAACTTCGAAACGGGAGACGTTGACGGCAGAGCGGCAGCCGTGGCCGGCGAGGCTCCGAAGTTGGTCGACACGCTGATCTGGATGCCGCCGATCGCCGGGGCCGCGAGCGCGACGCGAACGGCGAAACTCGAAATCCAGCGACTCGCCGTGGAAGACGGCGAGGGGAAGTAGGCGATTCCGTGCGGAGTCGTGTTGCCGGTCGTTAACGCGAAAGAACTTGTGAGCGTCGGCGCTGTGGAGGTGCGGGCTCCCGCATAGCGATAGACGCGATCGGTGCCGCTGTCCACGATCCACACGTCGGTGGAAACATCCGTGGGATCGATCGCGATTCCCGTAGGCGTTCGATTCGCGGTGTTCAGCAACCACGAGTTCTGGAGAGCGCCCGCAAGGTTGTATCGGAATACGCGATCGGTGCTGGCGTCATTGATGACCCAAATAGACGTGCCGTCGGTGGCGAGATCCTTCGGTGCCAGGTTTTGCGAATTCAACGCGAACGAACTGGTGGCGGTAACGGTGCCCGAACGGATGGAGGCGGCGTTGGCGTAGTAATAAACGCGGTCGCCGCGACTCTCGACAACCCAGATATGCGTCCCGTCGGTCGCGATTCCCTCGACGATCGATGTCGTGGGCATCGTGCCCAGGGTCCAGTTCCCAAGCAGCGTTCCCGCCGCGTTATAGACGAAGACGACCCGATTGCTGTTAAGAACCCAGCGGATGGAGCCATCATCGTTCGTGGCGATCCCCCGGGATGCCGCGTTGGCTGAAACGTGCGATTGATTGCCGTTCGCCAATCCCGTGCTGCTGTACGAGTAGGTCCGATCGGGACTGCCATCGTTGACCACATAGTAACTGGTCGCGACCGGATCGTCGTTGTCGATATTGGTGAAGGTGACGTCAGCCGGGTTAATGCCGCTGTAACGCGAGTCTGTTGACGTCGCCGCGCCAAGCACCACGTTGTACACAACGTTTCCGTCGTCGATGGCATCGTCCATTCCGGTCACTTGCACGGTCTGCGGAACGCTCCAGTTGGTCGTTGTGAAAACCAGCGACGAGACGTTAACGCGGCCCTCGGCCGAATTGCTAACACTCACGGGAATCGTCACGTTAGCCGTCGGCGCCGCCGCTAGGACGACGGTGAAACTCGCCGTGCCGCCAGCCTCGGTCGTCGTGCTGGCGGGTGTTGGCGTGCCAACATTGATGCCGACAGCAACGGCGGTTCCGTTCAGGAACTCGAAAATCCGTTTGAGCAGTTCGCGTTGATTGTTGGGGGCGCTCGCGGTTGTGCTCACCGCCTCGAAGGGAAACGTCGTGAACACCATGCCGAAGCCGCCGGCGTTGTAATTGCCCCGATAGCTGATGGACGAGAAGGCCGAGGGCGCGCCGGCGACGCCATGGAGGAACATTCCCTCGGCGCCGGCAGCGGGTGTGACCGCATCAATGTACAACGACGCGTAGTCCGTTGGCTTGGCTAAGGATAGAGTCATGCCATAGCTGACCAAGTTTCCGGAGACGCCCGTCTCCGTATGGTTGGCACTAACGACGTCGTCCCGATAGCTGGCCACCTTGAGGTAGTTTTGTCGGAACGTGGCGGAGGTGCCGCTATATAGCGCGTCTTGTCCCGACAAGTACAGGCGACCGCCCGCGTCAAGGTAGCTTGTCAGCGCCGCTTGGTCGGCGGCGGTTAGGCCAGCCGTGGCGGCTTGGTACTCCGACCCGGTGTTCCAAACCACAATATCATAGTTGGAGAGATCGGCCGCTGTTGGGCCAGCACCAACCGTCGCAACATCCCAGACGTCATACACATAGCTATTGGCATTCATGGCCGCCGTGAAAAACCGCTCGTAAGACTCGCCCATGTCGTCATCGACGAGCAAATAAGGAGCGGTGGCCGCCGTGGTGAAACTGCCCACGGGGGAGCTAACCAAGTTCCCAGCAGCGTCCTGCGAACGGATCGAATAATAGTAAGTGGTTGTCGGAGTCAATCCGGTAAGCGTGGTGGAGTGGCTGTTAACCAGTTCCAGATTTCCGGATGTCAGATTCAAATTGGAAGCGGAGAGCCCATACACGACGTCCGTTGTGGCGGGTTCATTGGTCGTCCAACGAATCTCCGCCGTGGAAACCCGGGGCGCGATACTTAGATTGCTCAGGGTCGGCGCGACAGCGTCGACCGTCGCGGTAACGGTCTGGCCCAGGCCGGCGTAGGTGGCCGTGATCACATCGTTATGGGCCACTTCGAGAATGCCGTTGGCGGTTGGGGTTCCCGTGGCAATGGAAATAGTGCCGGTGAACCGGCCTGTGCTCGCGCCGGTCTCCGTGAGCGTTACGGCTTCCGGCGTCGATTCGCTGGTGCTGCGGATTGTCACCGACACGGTTTCGGCGACAGTCGAATTCGCGTTCGCCGCCGCATGCGTCACGCTGATGGTTGCTGTCGACGGCGCGCCGTACACGGAACGATCCAAGGTAATGGACTGGGCCAAACGTACGGCGTTATACACATTGAGCCGCCCACCCGTGGCAACTTTGCCGGACAAGGATGTCGTCGGCGTGGCTGTGCTCAGAATCGCTTGACGAATCGTGGCGGCACTGGTGCCGGCCGGAACCACCGAAGCGAACAACGCGACCGCGCCGGTGACGTGCGGTGTCGCCATCGATGTTCCGCTGTAATTGGCGTAAGTGTTCGACGGGACGGACGACCAAATGCCATCCCCAGGGGCGCCAATGTCCACACTCGTTGCGCCGTAATTGGAAAAGCCGGAAATACCGCCCGTGCTGGTGATCGAGGCCACTGAAATGACCGCGTCATACGATGCCGCCGATTCCGTCGACGTGCCGACGGACGTGTTGTAACCGGCGGGATAGGCGGCATTGCTGTCGTTATTGTTCGATTCGTTCCCCGCAGCCGCCACGAATAGGATGTTCGCTTTCGCCGAGCGGATGATCGCGTCGTGCAACGATTGCGAATAACCACCGCCGCCCCACGAGTTATTACTCGCGACGATGTTGAGCCCGTGGCGGGTTTTGAGATCGGTCAGGTAATCCACCGCTCGCACAGCGTCGGCTAATGTGCCTCCTTCCGTTCCCAGGAACTTCAGTGGAATGATGGTGACATCCCAATTCACGCCCACCACGCCCGAGCCGTTGCCGCCTTCGCCGCCAATCGTGCCCGCGACGTGGGTGCCATGAGAGTCCTGGCCAG
>CAIXSC010000451.1 GCA_903921945.1 uncultured Planctomycetaceae bacterium | reverse complement strand
CGACGACCTGCTCGCTCGCTTCCAGGATGATTTGCGGCTCGAGCGGCAGTGGCGCTGGAACGGCGTGCATTATCAACGGACCGCCGACGCTTGGCTCGCTAACATCGATCAACGACGCGACCAAGTGTTGCCCGTGCTGCGGGCGGCCTACGGAGAGCGCGAGTCGGAGCGTTGGTTCAACCGCTGGCGAATGTTCTTCCTGGCGGTCAGCGAGCTATTCGGATTTCGCAAGGGCGAAGAGTGGTTTGTGGGACACTATCGGTTCACGCGACCGGAGAGGATCGGTTCGTGATGACGACCGGTTTCATAGCAAACGTTTTCATGGCAACCGGTTTCATGGCAAACGTTTTGCTGGCGAACGCCTGGCTGGCAAACGTTTTCGTGGCGAACCCCTTGCTGGCGAACGCGGTGGCGACAGCGGCGTTGTTCGCGGTCTTATGGCTGGCGAGCTTGTGGCTGCGAAACGCCAGCATTGTCGACCCGTTTTGGGGCGCGGGGTTTGTGGTCATCGCCTGGATCACTTGGCTGTTCGCGGGCCGACCGGCGGGATTGCCACTCGTGCTCGCCGTCTTGACGACGATCTGGGGTCTGAGGTTGTCGCTGTTTCTCGCATGGCGGAACTGGGGCCACGGCGAGGATCGTCGATACCGCGCGATGCGCGACTATCACGGACCCCGTTTTTGGTGGGTAAGTCTACTGACGGTGTTCAGTTTGCAGGCCGCTATCTTGTGGTTTATCGCGTTGCCGTTGCAGTTCGGCATTGGCGGTTTCGCCGGCGAAACGGTGGCCGCCATGACCGAACCGGCCGTGAAGGGCATCGACTTGAGCCGTTCATCGCACTGGCCGGCAGGCTGGCGGTTTTGGGTCGCGGTAGCCGGCATGGCGAGCTGGCTGATCGGCCTGAGTTTCGAGTCGGTGGCGGACTGGCAAATGGCGCGATTCCAAGCGGACCCCAGTCAACGCGGCCGGGTGCTCCGTGCGGGTTTGTGGCGTTACTCGCGTCATCCCAACTACTTCGGCGACGCCTGTGTTTGGTGGGGTTTGTACTTGGTCGCCGCGTCGCTCGGCGCTTGGGCCACGATTGCCAGTCCAATCGCCATGACTTTCCTATTGCTCAAGGTTTCCGGTGTTTCGCTGCTGGAGAAAACGATCGTCGAACGCCGGCCCGAGTACGTGGATTACATCCGCCGCACCAATGCTTTTTTCCCGGGCCCGCCGCGGGCGTAACGTCCACCGAGCGCCGACCAGCCATGCTTGGGAACGCGAGGACGGATGGAAGCGATGCCACGCTGGATGGACATCTGGAAAGGTGAAATCGGTTCGCACTCCGAGTGACATTCGCGGACCTCACGACATTAGCTCTGTGGAGGTTACGCTCGTGAGTGGCGAACAACAAAACTTGGTCGTGCAGGAGATCGCCCGGCATCAGTCGCGGCTCCGGGCGTTTGTTCGCTGCCTGCTCATCCGTCCCAGCGACGTGGATGATATCCTCCAGGAAATCAACTCGGTCCTCTGGCAGAAGGCCACCGAGTACCAACCTGGCACCGATTTCTGGGCGTGGGCGTGCCAGATTGCCCGCTTCAAGGCCCTGAACCACCTCCGCAAAGTCGGACGCGAGCGGCTGGTCTTTGACGACACCGTGCTGCAGCAATTGGCAGCGACCGCCGCTGGCAAGCTGGAAGCATTGGAAGAGCGCCGCGCGGCACTCGACCGCTGCCTGCAAAAACTGCCGCCGCCCCAGCGGCAATTGATCGACCTGCGTTACTCGGCGGGGCAAACCATCGAATCGATCAGCGAGTCGATTGGCCGGCCGGCGGGCTCGGTGCGGCAAACGCTTTATCGCATTCGCGCCACACTCCAGACGTGTATCGAAAGCCAACTGATGGCAGGAGGGGCGCCGACGTGAACGCGCTTCCCGCTCCCAGTGACAGCGACCGCTTACGGCAACTGATCACCGAGTTGATCGACGGTGAACTCACGGCGGCCGATGCGGCGGAGTTGAATCGTCTCCTGGGGACCGCTCCAGGTCGCACCGAGCAACTCGTCGACCAACTGATTTTGGATTCGATATTGTCCGAGGAACTGGGATCCGACTCGCTCACCGCGCTCGTGGATCTCGCCACGGCTGAACCGCCGATCGGCTCGACAGATCCAACGACAGATCCAACGACAGATCCAACGACAGATCCAACGACAACGAAGACGCGGGGCCATGTCGCGCCCCAGACGGCGACCAACAACGCGATCAATACCGCGGAACACACCGCAATCCAATCCGCGCCCCAAACCGCGCCCCAAACGGCGATCGTGAGGCGTTCGAGTCCGCCGCTTCCGCTCGGCCGCTGGCTCGGTTCACGACGCTTTTGGCAGTCGGTGGGGGTGTTGGCGGTGATCGCCGTCAGCAGCGCGGCTTTCGTGATGGGACGCTGGGATCGCAGTTCGTTTGCCAGTAGCACGGACGTCATCGTGCGAGCGGCGATGGACGCTCACGCGGCTCCTGTCGAGCGTATCTACATCGTGCAAACCGAGCGTTCCGCGACCGGCTGGGGCGGATTCAAGCCGCCTCGCGATGTGCGGGTCACCACTCAAGGGGATCGTTTCCACGTCGAAATGAATCGCGGCGAGCGAAGCTGGCATTGGGGCCTCGACACGGACGGTTCAATCTGGCTGACGTTGGGATCCCACCGAGCGATTGTGATCGACCGGGACGAGTGGGGCC
The DNA here is from genome assembly GCA_903921945.1 of uncultured Planctomycetaceae bacterium. Classification (GTDB taxonomy): domain Bacteria; phylum Planctomycetota; class Planctomycetia; order Pirellulales; family Pirellulaceae; genus CAIXSC01. The sequence goes on along the minus strand of CAIXSC010000451.1, from coordinate 4,424 downwards.
CTGCTTTGTACCAAATCAGCAGCCTTTATAAGTTGAATCTCGAAACCTTATTGCAAGACGTGTTGAAGCACTGCTCGTTGCGTCATCAGGAGGGGCCGGGAGGCACCTACGCCATCACCGCCACTCCCCAGCGCCGCTGGATTGGCGGCGGCCTTCGGGAAGCCACCATCGAGGTCGACCGGGAGACGAAGGCGGTGCGCCGCTTGGTGATCCAACGGGATATTCCCCAAAGAGGCGCCTCCACCGTCACTTTCACGCTCGTGGAGGCCCGAACGCCCGACGAATCCAAATACCGGCCCCAAGGACACCTCGTCGCGCCGTACCGCCTGCTCACACGGGAAACGCGGCTCGACAATCGCCGGGAGTTCCTGGCGAACTGGTTTGGAGCGGCTGCCGAGCGTTGGTTAAAAATACCGGAGGCCAAGCCACAATGACTTTCCGCACTTCGATCCGCATGTTCATCGCGTCAGGAATGGCGTTTCTGTTCGCTCCGTTCGCCCTGTTCGCACCCAGCCTCGCCGCGATACTATTGGTGGTCACCCCATTCGGTTTCGGGGCTTGGGCCGCCGAGTCAGAGATGGCCAAACGACCGCCGGCCGCCGGTCGCGCTCAAACCGGTAACGCTCCACAGAGTGCGTCGCCAATCCCCGCTCGGAATCCGAGTAAAGACTCGGCCAATTTGGCTCACTTCGAGAAGAAGATTCGGCCAGTGCTGAAGGCTCACTGTTACGAATGCCATGCGGCCGACTCCCAAGAGATCAAAGGCGGGCTTGTGCTCGATACCCGGGCCGGCTTGCTGGAGGGAGGCGATTCCGGTCCTGCGATCGTGCCCGGCAATGCCAAAGGCAGTCTATTGATCGCCGCGATCCGCCACGAGGGCGGACTACAAATGCCGCCTAAGAACAAGCTTACCGTTGCGCAGATCAACGACTTCGTCCAGTGGGTGGACTCCGGGGCTGTCGACCCGCGCGAGGGCCATGCCGCCAAGCCGACTGCGGCGATCGATATCAAGCAAAGCCGCCAATACTGGGCTTTTCAGCGCCCCGTCCGGAAACCGACTCCCGAGATGAAAGACATGGCTTGGCCGCTCACGGATGTCGACCGCTTTATCCGGGCGGCGCAGGAACAGCATGGAGTCTCGTGTGCCGCTGACGCCCTCCCAGGCACTTTGGTTCGACGGCTGTACTTTGATCTGATCGGCTTGCCGCCCACGCCCGAGCAGGCCGAACAATTCGAGCACGGTTGCCGAACCGGCGGTCCCCAGGCATTGCAGACAACCCTCGAAAGAACGGTGGATCACCTGCTTGATTCGCCCCATTTTGGAGAGCGTTGGGGGCGACACTGGCTGGATGTCGCACGCTACTCCGAGTCAAGCGGCAAAGAGGCGAATCATACATATCCATACGCTTGGCGGTATCGCGATTATGTGATCGACTCGCTGAATGCCGATACGCCGTTCGACCAGTTCATCCGCGAGCAAATCGCCGGCGATCTGCTACCTGCCGCCGACGACTTTCAGCGGGCCGAACAGATTGTCGCCACCGGCTTCCTCGCGCTCGGCCCAAAGACACATACCGAGCGGAATAAGAAGAAGTTCGAGTTGGACTTGGTGGACGAGCAGATCGACACCCTGAGCCAAGCCTTTCTGGGACTGACCGTGGCTTGTGCCCGCTGCCATGATCACAAGTTCGATCCGATACCCCAGGAGGACTACTACGCGCTCGCCGGCATTTTCCGCAGCACCGAAACCCTTTACGGCACTATCCCGGTCATCACCAACGCGAATCCTTCGGAACTGTGGACACTACCGTCCGGCGCCGACTTGCCCGAGGCGTTACCACCCCTGACAGCTACCAACAAACGGCGTCTGGAACGATTGCTGGACGACGCTCGAACCAAAAGCCGGGAACTAACGCGGAATCGGCAGTCCGGGACACAGGAGATCGTCAGAAGCCGAATTATCCTTAGCACACTCGAAGCCAAGCTCAACGCTTACCACACCGACGGCACCCCTAAGGCGTTGGCCATGGGTGTGCGCGACCGTGTGGTGGCGCGCGATTCGGAACTGCACATCCGCGGCGAAGTTGAAAGGCCCGGGCGAACCGTTCCCCGTGGCTTTGTCCAAGTGCTCTGCGATGCGGACGTTCCAACCGTGTCGTCAGGAAGTGGCCGCCTGGAACTGGCGAATTGGCTGGCTTCCAAAGACAACCCATTAACAGCCCGGGTCTTTGTCAATCGCGTTTGGCTCCATCTGTTCGGACGCGGTCTCGTGCCAACGCCTGACAATTTCGGCGCGGCCGGCCAACAGCCTAGCCACCCTGAGTTGCTGGATTACCTTGCCATCAAGTTCGTCGAGGACGGATGGTCGGTGAAGCGGCTCATCCGCTATCTCGTCCTGAGCCGCGCCTACCGTCAAGATTCGGCCTTTCACGACGCGAATCACGCCCTCGACCCGGACAACGTCTGGCTGTGGCGAGTGTCGCCACGACGGCTGGACGCCGAGTCGATTCGAGACGCGATGCTCGCCATGGCCGGGAAACTCGACCTGAAGCCGCAAGCCGGTTCGGCCATAGCGTTGAGCGGCGAAGGTTTTGCGGGCGTTGTCGAACGTGGCCGCCAACTGGATGAGCAACGTTTCCAGTGCCGCGCGGTCTACCTCCCCGTCATGCGCGGCCGGATATTGGAATCGCTTGAGGAATTCGACGGTGTCGATGGCGCCGCTGTGGTCGGCCACCGCCCAGAAACAACCGTGCCATCGCAGTCTTTGTATCTACTCAATAGCCCCTTCGTTTTAAGCTTGGCGACGAACGCGGCCGAGCGGCTGATGACGGAGTCGAGAGACTCACGTCAACGTGTCGATCTCGCTTACCGACGATGGTTTGGGCGCCTGCCTACCGACTCGGAGAGCACCGCCGCACTGTCGTTTATCAGCCGTTATCAGCAACAGGCGAAGTCCGAGTGGCGAACGGCCATCCGATCGGAAGCGGCGGCATGGACCGCATTCTGTCAAAGTCTCTGGGCCAGTAGCGAGTTTTTGGTGCGTAAATAGGGGGCTGGGTCATGGCCGAGTCACGGTACACTTTCACTTCGCGCCGATCGTTTCTGCGCAGCGTCAGCCAGGGATTCGGGGCGGTCGCTTTCGCGGCCATGACGCATCTCGACGCCCGCGGAGCGGACGGCCGGTCGCTTGATGCGAAACGTCCCCATTTCGAACCCCGAGCCAAACGTGTCTTGATGATGACGATGGAAGGCGGGCCCTCCCATGTGGACACGTTTGACTACAAGCCCGAGTTGGCCAAGCGGGCTGGCAAGGCGATCGGAAAGGGGCGATTGCCCTGCGCTCGGCTCATGCCATCCCCCTGGCAGTTTCGGCAGTCCGACAAGTCGGAACTGTGGATCTCGGACCTTTATCCGGAACTTCGAAAGCAGTCCGACAAACTTTGCCTTGTCCATAGTATGCACACGGACGTACCCGCCCATGCGACCGCGTTCATTCAAATGCACACGGGAATCGCGACCTCCCCGCGTCCATCGATCGGCGCTTGGGTGCTGTATGGACTCGGCACGGATAACACGAACTTGCCAGGGTTCGTCACGATCAGCGCGCCGACGACTCTTGGAGGACCCGCCAACTACGGTAGCGCGTTTCTGCCCGCGTCTTACCAAGCGACCAAAATCGGCGGGAACCGCCAGTCGATCGCCCGGGCGGAGGTCGCCAACATCAAGAGTCCGCGATCTAAAGCCGCCCAGCAGGAACAATTGGCCTTTATTGAAACCTTGAACGCCGCCGAGCGAAATCGCAACGCCGATCATTCCTTCGTGAACGGACTAGCTGCCGCTCACGCGCTGGCCGCTCGCATGCAAGGCGATTTGCCGCCCATCATCGACCTTGGCCGTGAGTCGGCCACCATGCAAGCACAGTACGGCATCGGCGACTCGCGGACCGACGACTTTGGACGACAGTGCCTGATGGCGCGGCGCCTTTTGGAAGCGGGCGTGCGTTTTGTCGAGGTTTGTCATGGCGGCTGGGACCAACACCGCAATCTGCGGGAAGACCACGGCAAACACGCCGGCGCGACCGATCAGCCGATCGCCGGCCTCCTCCGAGATCTGGCCGACCGCGGAATGCTCGAGGATACCCTGGTGCTATGGGGCGGCGAATTCGGCCGAACCCCTTACGCGCAGACTGAGGATGGCCGCGACCATAATCATCTGGGTTACACCATCTGGATGGCGGGCGGAGGTGTTCGAGCCGGTTTTCGATATGGCGCAACCGATGAATTCGGCTACGAGGCGGTCGTCGACAAGGTCCACATTCACGACTGGCACGCCACCATCCTCCATTTGCTGGGACTCGACCACACGCTGCTGACCTTCCGACACGCTGGCCGCGACATGCGACTCACCGATGTCAGCGGTCGCGT
>CAIXSC010000450.1 GCA_903921945.1 uncultured Planctomycetaceae bacterium | reverse complement strand
GTTAACGAAGCCATGGGGTGGTCAACGGATGGATTCAAGGAGGTCATCTGTCAGACAGCCGGCAAAATACGGTTCTATGAAGCATCCCGTTGGGCGGTTGGTGTCGTTCGACGTGCGTTGCCGCCCCACTACGAGCTGATGACCCGCCCCGAAGGCCTGAACGATATCGAGTTACCACCATCCCTTGACAGCGCGGCCGTGAACGCGTGGGCGTCGGAGAACATCAAGAATCACCGCGAGCCTATTGTCGCAAGGACCGATTCGGCTGCCGTAAAAATGTCGTTAGATGCCTTTGCCAGCCGTTTCAATGATGTGTTCGTTGCGGACGCGGCAAATGTCTTGGTTTGGTTTTCCGGCAAAGATCTGCTCGCGGGTATGGCTGACTGGCTGCTCGCTAAGGGAATTGCGAGCCCTGGAGCTTTCCGAGCCTCTTTGCGCGACTGGATTATCGCCAATCCGCGCCGCGCGATTGAATTGTTACCGGAGTGGAACGGCCTGATTGGTGTCTTGCGGGCGTAGCAGGATCGCGCTACGAAGGCTATGACCGAGGGGACAGGTCGACCGTAAATGAAAGGTCCATCAGGGATTCGAGTGGGTCCCGCCGAAGATTCGTGCCTCGCCGAACTGCCGAGCCACGGCGCAAGCCGGCGCGGGATTTTCCAAGGTATTGCGCAGGTGTCCAACGGTCTCTTGAATAAGCAGCCGTTGGCGGATTAACCCCGCCGGCGGCCGGATGCACCTTGGCGCGCCCGCGACCAGGATGTCTCTCGTTGAGTTGCATCCCCGTATATCGCAACTTCGTTTCTGGCAACGAGCATCAAATTGGGAGGCACCGCGAGGTGCCCGGCGCCGCTTGCGCGAATCGAAAAGGGGCCATTCCGGACTCTCGCCGGCGATCGCCAAAGGCGGAGCTTGGCGATCAACTGCGTTAAGCAGGCGTAGTTCGTTTGTGTCCAGTTCTCCGGCGGGGAATAACGAGCGTGTCGTCTCGGCCGGTCTGTATGACGGCTCGGAGGCCGTTTGTTTGCGTGGATTCCCGGTTTTTCATGAAACTGGGAGGGCTGAGTGATGGCGGGGCGAACAGGGCCATGATGCGGAATCTCCGAATTAGGAGCCACCAGGGCCCAGTGTGGGCTCGGTCCGGGCACTCCGCGGTGCTGTGCCGCCGGTCTTGGAACCGGCACTTGGGAAGGCTTGGCATTTGCAGTAACCCAGCCTTGAAAGGCTGGTCTACCATGGGTCGTCGCGATGCGACTGAGGGTAGAGAGTAGAGCCAACGGCGATCAGGGAACGGTGCCAACTCAGTTTGGGATCGGGCATGAACAGTCCATAGCACCCACGTCGAGGGCAGCAAAAACGAATGATGGCGATGCTTGGATAGATATTAATCCAAGACTGGTGACGCATGGGATGTTGCGTGCCGTCGATCCGAACACCGTGGCGTATGTCATTCGCCATACCTCATGGTACGCGATGGTTGGCACTTCGCGTTCACCAAACGCGAGTAAACGCCACTTGTCGATGGGCGACGCGCGGCCCCAAGCGTAATCGGGATGGCCTGCGATTTGATGATCTTTGCCGCGGACTCCGGTTCTTTGTCGGCGACGCTAGTTGTTAATCTTCGGTGAAATGTCTGCGAAGAGTAGTGAGTGTCGATTGTGGCCAGCTTTCCGCGAGCTAGCATAGCGGATGAACGAACCATGGGCGGAGCCTGATATGGCATCAATATTGGTTGTCGATGACACGGCAGTGGATCGCGTTCTGGTGCAGGGTCTACTGCGGCGACGGGCGGACTACGTTGTGGAAGTGGTGGAGGATGCGGAGTCGGCGTTAGCGCGATTGGAAACGTTTGTTCCGGACGTGCTTGTGACAGACCTCCAATTGCCTCAACTAAGCGGACTCGATCTGGTCGTCGTGCTTCGAGAACGGTTCCCTGGCCTGCCGGTTGTCGTGATTACGGCCCACGGCAATGAGGACACGGCGTTGCAAGCCTTGGCGGATGGCGCGGCTTCCTACGTTCCCAAGCCGCAGATGTCGGAACGATTGTTGTCGACAATCGAAAGGGTATTGGAGGGCCAGAGATCGGATCGGGTGGCCGAGGATTTCCAGTCCTGTTTGCGGGAGAGCCGGTTGCGTTTCATGGTGCCAGTCGCGGCCGACGTGTTCGGTCCGTTGGCGGATATGGCCGTCGGGATGGCGGCGAGCGTCGGGCTATGCGAACCGCATGAAAAACTGCGATTCGTTTTGGCGCTGCGGGCCCTGCTGCGCATTGGACAACTGGCCGGGAACCTCGAAATGTCTTTATCGGAGTTGGACGCTCAGGAAGCCGGTGGACCGGCGATTCAAGCCGATTACGCGCGCCGTTTGCAGGATTCGCGATTCCGCAATCGCTCCTTGGACGTGGAGATCGAGGTATCAGCCGGATTGGGTGTCTATCGTGTGACTCACCAGGGCCCGCCCTTGAACATCGACGTTCGAGAAGCCTTGGGGCCTGGGAGTTTGGCCGGGCCCGCCGCTTGCCGGGAGTTGGTGTTGGTCCGGGCATTTGCCCATTCATTTCAGTTGGAGGGGGACGGCCGGACGTTGGCCATGGCGCGGCGCGGTTCGAGTTGATTTCGGACGCGTGGCGAATGCCGACGACCTTGCCCCGATTGAGCCGTGGATGAAATCGCGAGCGACTTGAGTATTGGGCAACAAGGCGCGGATGGCCACCTTTTAGAGGCCGATCACACGGGCCAGGACGTCCGCGAGCTATTCCAAAGAAACCCGGGATGTTGCGGGGTTCTGATTGTCGAGAACGGGCAATTGCTCGGCGTTGTATCGCGAGCGACGTTTCTGCGGCAAATGTCCCGGCCTTTCGGCCCGGACGTGTATTCGCGGCGTCCCGCCTCCTATCTGCTCCGCGAGGTCGAACTCGACCCGCTCGTCTTGCCGTCGGAGATGGATGTGCATGAAGCCGTGCGGCGAGCTTTGCAGCGACCTGGCGATTCGGCTTTCGAGCCGATTGTGGTGCGGCAGCCCGACGGCAGCCTGCGGCTCTTGAGCGCTACGCGGCTGCTGCTGGCTCAATCGCAGTTGTTGGCCGCGGCGAACGAGTTCATCCGCCAGCAGAAACGCGTCGCCGATGCGGCTAGCACCGCCAAGGGCCAGTTTCTGGCCAACATGAGCCACGAGATCCGCACGCCGATGAACGGAATCATCGGTATGGTCGACCTGCTGCTGGAAACGCCGTTGAGCGATACCCAGCAGGAATACCTTTCCATGGTGAAGACGTCCGCCGATTGGCTAGTCACTGTCGTCAACGACGTGCTCGACTTTTCCAAAATCGAGGCCGGAAAACTGGATATCGAACCGCTTGCCTTTTCCTTGCGTTCGATGCTGGAAGAGTGGCTCAAGCCTCTGTCCTTTCGCGCCATGGGCAAGGACCTGCGATTGACCTGGCAGGTCCAGGCGGATGTGCCCGATGGCGTCGTGGCGGATCCGACGCGTCTGCGGCAAATACTTGTGAATCTCGTGGGAAACGCGATCAAATTCACGGAACAGGGCGGGATCGATGTCGAGGTGACACGGCTTCGCGCCGGAAAGGGCGACGGCATCGAGAGCGGTGTGGGAATGATTGTCGTCGGATTCGCGGTTCGTGACACCGGTATCGGCATTCCTCCGGAGGCGTTGGCGAAGATCTTCCGTGAGTTCGAGCAGGTCGACGGTTCGCATTCGCGCCGCTTCGGCGGCACAGGACTGGGACTCGCCATCTCCCAAAGGCTGTGCGAAATGATGGGCGGAAACATCGGCGTTGAGAGCATCCTCGGGAAGGGCTCGAACTTCTTCTTCGAACTGCCATGTGGGGTGGCGGCCAGCCAGGAGACGTTGGCGACCGGTATTCGTGAAACGCGAATGCGAGCGGAATCTGGCAACAGCGCGCCAGGGCGGGAGGCGCCCGTGCGTTGCGGACTGCGGGTGCTTGTTGCCGAAGACAACCCGGTAAATCAAAAGCTGGTACGGTTGCTTCTCGAGAAGCGGCGGCACCACGTAGAACTGGTCGACAACGGCCAAGCGGCCGTCGACGCCTGCTTGGCGACCGAGTACGACATCGCGTTGCTTGACATCCAGATGCCGATTCTCGACGGATTGTCCGCGACGCGCGCGATTCGCAAGCATCAAGAGCCTCTGGGGCGGCACACACCCATTGTCGCCTTGACCGCGCACGCGATGAAGGGAGATCGCGAGCGCTGTCTCGACGCGGGCATGGACGGTTACGTGGGAAAGCCGATTGTTGCGGCCGAACTGTACCGCGTCATGGATGAACTCGCCTTGCCGGCAGCTCCTGAAATGGAAGATTTGGCTGCGTCCCCACCACATCCGGCCGGGTTTGGCTCTGAAGCGAACTCGATCGCCACCCCTAACCCCGGAACCCCGCTTGCGACCGGCAACCTTGAGTCCGCCACGTCGCGGGATCAATCCGCCGCCAGCGATAGCTTCGTTCACGAATCGGCAGGTGCTCAGGATGAACTCTGGAATCGGGCCTTGAAGCATACCGGTGGGGATCGCGAACTGCTCGCCCAAATGGCGGCCATTTTTCTCGACTCGTTGCCCGACACCTTGAAGCAACTCCAGCGTGCGGCGAGCGACAGGCAACCCAATGTCGTCCGCCGCTTATCGCACTCGATCAAAGGTTCCTGCGGCTACTTCGCGGTCGACGCGGCGTTCGCGGCCGCATTCGCCTTGGAGCAGGCCTACGCGGACGATCGGGTCGCCGAGCGTTTGCTGATCCTGGAACAGGAATTGGAGCGGGCGAAGCCATTGATCGCCCGCTTCGCTGCCCGATGACTTCGCCGCCCGATGACTTCGCCGCCCGTTGACTTCGCCGCCAGACACTACACTCCGTGATTGAGCGACTTTCCACCATGTTTGAATTACGGGACGGCACTACTGGCAAACTGTTGCTGAGGGGTTCCGATCGTTCCTTGCGGTCTGGAAAACTAAGCAATGCTTGCTTGGCGGAACTCGACCTTTCGGGAATCGACGGGGCGGACGCCGACTTGTCGTTCTCCACCTTGAGAGAAATCATTCTGCAACGATCGACCATGCCCCGAATTCGCTTAAACGACGCCCACTTGTCCCGGGTCGACTGTCGCGACGCCATGCTGGAAGGGGCGGACCTCAGCTCCTCGACGATTCGCGACTCCAACTTTCGCCAAGCACGCCTTGCGAATTCGCAGTTTCGGTACTCCCAAGTCTTGGATGTCGATTTTACGGGCGCGGACTTTGCGGGCTCCGACCTCAGCATGGCGCTGCTGCGCGGGGTGTTTGTGAACGCGAACTTCTACAACGCCGATTTGCGCGGGGCCGACCTGCGGGACGCCAACCTTGACGGAGCGTGCTTTGACCGCGCGCGACTCGCCAACGCCCGCTGCATCGGCCAACGCCCGTCCGCGGCGCACTTGGCGGTCGCCCGACTCGCACAAGGCCAAGTCCACCCACGACCGGCGTCGGCCGCCGCCGATTCCCGTATTTGGTGGAAATTCTGGAGCGGGAAATGAGGGTGTACAAGCGTGGTTCTTGGGGATATCGATAAGTTTCCCGCGTCATCGAAAGCTGTCAACGCCGATGTTTTACCGATTGGACGCTCGAACCTAGCGAGCTCCGTGTCTTGGTTCACCGGTTATCGGTCAATCTCGCTCGACGGCCGTCATGCTAGAAGTCCAAATCGCCGGGCTCGCCGATCAATTCTTTAAGGCGTCGGCCGACGATTTGATCCTTCGCTGCATCGCGGCGTTCGATTTCTTCCCGCATCCGCCGCAAGTCGCGTTCCATCCGAGCCAGTTGTAATTGGCGTTTTTTCTGGCGGACTTCGAAGTGTTTGGCCACTGCTTCTTGGATGGCCATTTTTAGCGCTTCGCGTCCGTCGGGCGGCGCCTGGCGGAACTGTCCCACAAGTTCAAACGTCTTTCGCTCCAGCTCCATGTCTTGCCGCTCAGCCTCGTACAGTTCGGGATCGGTCCGTTGCAGTTCGCGCCAATCGACACCGCGTCCCATCATCGCTCCCATACCTGGTAGAGGGCCCATCCCCGCAGCTGGCCCGGCCCCTGGAAACGGGCCCTGTCCAAACGGATTGGCTCCGCCCGCTGGTCCACCGGCAGGACCGCCCCCGGGGCCGCCGGCGTGCGGTGGCCCCATGGGCGGCATCCCAGGCGGATTCCCTCCCGGGCCATTGTGCGGCCCCTGGGGTGGCGGAAAGAAGTTGCCACCGGGAGGATGGCCGGGACCGCCGCCGGGCGGCATCCCGGGACGGGGCATCGGCGGTCCGGCCGGTCGGTCCTCGGGCTTCGACAGCAGCCTGGGCTGCGGCTTCAACTCGGGTTTCCGTTCCGGTTTGCCCTCGGCGAGCGCCTGGCCCGTCTTGTCGGCCACCGTTTCCTCACTCGCCGCGGAGTTCGATTCGCTCGACGCCGTAGCGGTGGCGTTCTTGTTCCACATGCTGCCACTAATACTGGCCACGGCCGTCAGTGCGGCGGCCAACAGCCAACGGTGACTTCGAGACATCGGTCATGGTTCCTTTCTTGAACGCGATGGAAAACCCAGTTTCTCTGGTGGAGGATGTTCGCTTACAGAGCGTCTTCGCTCCAATCGCTTTCCAGCGCTTGGAGTCGTTCGGAGAGGTCGTCGGCTAGCCGTCCCAAGCGATCGCTTGGCGAGCGCCATGCGGATCGGAGCGAATCGAGTTGGGCGCGGGCTTTGCCTAATTCGGTGTCGAGAGCGTCGTCCCAAAGCGTGGCGACGAAAGTCTCGCTCGTGGTGGTGTTGGCGGCGGTGTTGGCCGTGGCATTGGCACCGGAGTTGGCACCGGCGTTTTCCGCTGAGTCCTCCACGGCGTGGGTCGGGGAAACCGCGGGCCGCCGCATCGACGCCACCTCCGCGGCTTCGCGCCCCCGATCCAGCCGAGCCATCGTCTGTTGCGAACGCCACTCGATCCCGACCAGACCGCCGATCATGGCGATAGTCAGGGCTAATGACGCGGCAAGCTGCATCCATCGCGTCCTCTGTCGGAGACGCTCGGAGTGTTGCAGGCGACGTTCGAGCGTCGCCGCCCAGACGTCGGTGGCCAAACGAGCGTCCATCGGCAAGCCAGCGCGCCCCGCCATGATTTCGCTTCCGGCATGGGGTGTGATGACATGGCCGCGGGCGGCTAATAGCTCGCTCCATCGAGTCCAGGTCTGGGCCAGCGCCGCCCGTTCGGCGGCATCGCCCATGGCGGCCGCTTCGAGCTCATCGATGGGGGAGCGGACGTCTGGGCGTGTGGAACAGATTGGGGTCGTGCGGGTTGGATCATGCTTCATCGAAAACTACTCCTCCGGACCCAAAATCTTACGCAGCGATTGCAACCCACGATGGCAGTGGCTCAGGGCCGTATTGAGCGGGCAGCCGACCAGCGTGGCGATTTCGGCGAACTCCAGACCGCTGTAGAACCGCATGAGCAGAATGCGTCGTTGAGCCGGGGTGAGGCAATCGAGCGCGCGGAGGAGCCGATCGGCCGTCTCGGCACGCTCGGCGCTGTCCACTGGACCATGATCGCGGTCGCTCGGTTCGCATCGGTCCCAGGCCTCGTCATCTATCAATTGCTCCCGGCGATTGCGGCTGCGCAGGTGATCGATCGCCAGCCGGTCAGCGATCCGCAGCAGGTAGGCTCGTGTCTGCCCCGCCTCCGCATAAGTGGCCCGCGAACGCCACACCCGCTGGAACACCTCTTGGCAGAGATCGTCCGCGGTCGACTCGTCGCGGACCATCCCGAAGAGGTATCCACGAACGGCAGGGCCGTGCTCGCGGATCCATTCCGCCAGCGGAAACGATTCGGGATAGTCAGCCGATCCGGCATTCATGGCACCAGAGGATAAACGCTCCACCCCGCCGCTTTATTGCGGCGAGTTCCCACCCTCGGCCATTTTCCGCAGGCCAGAATCGTCCCGGGAGTATTCGCTCGTTTCGGGAAGCGAGGCGCCTGCCAGCCCAGGGGGCGTCACTAGCCGCCGGGTCATTCGCGGAATTCGCTGGCGCGTTGGTTTATTGGCTCTCGCGAAACTGCTTGGGCCTCCAAAAGTGCAGCAGTCGATGACGGCCGACCACGTGGAGCATCGCCCAGTCGTCGAGTTCGAGCGAGAAGTGCGCGAGCGCGGCGGTCGCCATTTCCATCTCCTCACCGCTCCATCGAGCGACCAATTCTTCCATGGTGGGATTGTGGCCGACCAGCAGCGCCGAACCGACCTCGGTTGAAAGTTCGCGCAACACGTCGACGTAGGTTTCGCTCGGCGCGTTGTAGAGCCGGCTTTGGGATGAAAAACGCGTGACACCAAACGTTCAGCGACCAATTCGGCCGTGCGATGAGCCCGAATCGCGGCCGAAGCGATCACGATATCCGGGACGAGGCCGTGCGCCGCCAACTCGTCGGCCATCCGCACCGACTCGCGTTCCCCGCGCGGCACAAGTGGCCGTTCGCGGTCCAGTCGGCCGAGCGCCGCGTCTTCCGCCTTGCCGTGGCGCATGATCAGCAGGGTCTTCATCGGAGCCTTCCATGGTGAGGGATCGTCAAGCGGCCGTTATCGCGAACGCTCGGAGTTCGGCGCGCGGTGCGGTTCGAACACGGTGGGCCGGGATTGCTGCGCTTCGAGCACTCGTTGCTGGATTTCGCGATAGAGCTGCTCTTGCGCCCGGAAACCACGCCGCTTTCCCGTCGCCTTGACTCGCTCGTAGGAACCGTCAGCCCGTAGTTGGCGGGCTTTGGTGGTGTCGAGGAAGTAGGTGTCGAGCGCCGAGATCAATCGCTGACGCCCCTCGGGATCTTCGACCGGCACGAGCAGTTCCACACGGCGGTCGAGGTTTCTCGGCATCCAGTCGGCGCTGGAAATGAACACTCGGTCGTCGCCGCCATGATGGAAGTGAAGAATGCGGGCGTGTTCCAGAAACCGGTCGACGATGCTGGTCACCATGATGTTTTCGCTCAGGCCGGCGACGCCTGGACGCAGGCAACAAATGCCGCGGACATTGAGCCGCACCTTCACGCCGGCTTGCGACGCGGCGTACAGCGCTTGGATGATTTCGGGATCGACCAGGGAATTGAGCTTCGCGGAGATCGCCGCCTTCTGGCCGTGCTGTTTCCGTTCGGTCTCGGCGTTGATCAATTCCAGCAGCCGATCACGCAGTCCCAACGGCGCGGCGGCGATTTTCCGGAACGAAGGCAATTGGGTGTAGCCGGTGATAGCGTTGAAGAAGCTTGACGCGTCCGCTCCCAATTCCTCGTTGGCCGTCAGCAAGCTCACGTCGCTGTACAGCCGAGCGGTCGATTCGTTGTAGTTGCCGGTTCCGAAATGCACGTACCGCTGGATTCCTTGCGGTTCGCGCCGCACGACGATACACAGCTTGGCGTGCGTTTTCAGGCCAGTGACGCCGTAGATCACCTGCACGTCGTTCTGCTCAAGACTCTTCGCCCACTCGATGTTCCGCGCTTCGTCGAACCGCGCCTTCAATTCGACGATGGCCGTGACGTGCTTTCCCCGGCGGGCTGCGCGGGCGAGCGCCGCGACGATCGGGCTGTTGCGGCTGGTGCGATACAGAATCTGTTTGATCGCGAGCACATCGGGATCTTCGGCCGCCTCTTCCACCAGGCGCACCACCGGTTCGAAACTTTCGTACGGATGGCACAACAGGACATCCCGCTGCGACAGGATATCGAACAGGCTCTTTTTGGCGTCAACGAGCGGCGAGGGTTGCGGCGGCCAGGGGGGATAGCGCAGCGATTCAAACCCTTTGAGTTCGGCCAGCGACATGAACGCGGATAAGTCGAGCGGTCCAGCGATCGAAAAGATGTCGCGTTCGGCCACCTGCAACGCTTCGCGCAAAAACGCCAGTGTCGCGGCGCTGGCGTCGGCGGCGATTTCCAACCGCACGCAGTCGCCCTGCTTCCGAGCCGTTAGCATCTCTTGCATCCCGGCCAGCAGATCAGCCGCGAGATCGTCACGCATACCGACGTCGGCATTGCGCGCGATGCGGAACGGCACGCACTCCAGCACGGGTTCGCCCGGGAAGAAACGCTCGACCATCAGCTTCACCGCGTCTTCCAGCAGCATGAAGGCGTAGCCGCGATCGGCATGCAGGGTTAGAAACCGCGTGGCGGAGCGACCGAAAGGGATGATCGCGAATCGCGAACCGGCCCAGGCTTCAGCGGACGAAGAACCCGCGCCGGCCAATGCGGGGCCGGTCCCCGCCGCCGATCCCGATCCCGAGCCCAGCCCTGAACCGTGACCGCCACTTGCCGCGGAACTGGTCGATACGGAACCGGTGGATACGGAGCCGGTCGATACGGAACCAATGGACGCGGAGATGGTGGAAGCGGAGCCGGTGGAAGCGGAACCGGGGGACGGGGAAGCGGCGGCGGCCACCGCTTCCGACGTTTTGCGGCGAGCGGCCGGGCCGAGTCGCACGCAAACATTAAGCGTGCAACCGACGAGCAACGGGAAGTCGTTGACGCTGGCTCGCTGGGGCGTGAAGACCGGGAAGATCTCGTTTTCGAAAATCTGTTCCAGCAGTCCGCGTTGCCGCTCCGCCAAGCCGGTCGGTTTCAGCCGCCGGATACCCGCCTCTTCGAGCGCTGGCTCAAGCTGCTCCACGAAGCATCGATACTGGTCGACGACCATGCGGTGCGCCCGCTGGCTGATCGCTTGCAGTTGCTGGGCTGCCGTGAGTCCCGTAGCGTCCGTCCCGCGTTCGCCGCTCTCGTCCAGCAGTTGCAGTCCGCCAACGCGGACCATGAAGAACTCGTCGAGATTCGAGGCGGTGATAGCGAGGAACTTGAGCCTTTCGAGCAACGGCAGGCCGGAGTCAAGCGATTCCTCGAGAACGCGCTGGTTGAATTCCAGCCAACTGAGTTCGCGATTGATCAGTCGTTTCGCGCCGTCTTTCATCGGGATCGCTCCCGTCGCAACAACACGGGCATGCCGAAAGTCTCCTCGAACAACGAACCGTTTTGTCGCAACGCCAACTGCTCCAGCGACAGATCCTCGAGGTCGCGGGCCGCGATCACCAACCGGCCTCCATCGCGGAAGCAGCGGAGTTCGTGGACACGCTGGCTGCGGGAATCGTCCAACGCGACGGCGACGCGGAGCAGGGCGGCGAGCTTCGAAACGGCGACACGGCCATCGCGGTCCAAGGTGGCGTAACCTTCGTGTTCCGGTTTCGGCAACGCGCGACGGTGATAGCGGGCGACCAGCGCGACCAGCAACTGGTCGCGGCGGCTGACCCCGAAAAGCTCGGAATTCTGGATCAGGTACATCGCGTGTTTGTGCGAACTGCGATTGCTGACAAACAGGCCGATCTCGTGGAGCAAGGCGGCCAGATAAAGGATCAGCCGATGTCGCGGCTCCAAGCCGTGTTCATCGCGCAGTTGGTCGAAAAGCTGGCGTGACAGTTCCGCGACGTGCCTCGCGTGCGGCTCGTCAAACGAAAACTTCCGTCCCAGGTCGACGGCGGACCGCACGATTTGACCGCTAAAGTCCTCCGTCCAAGTGTCATGCGTGACCATCTCCTTCACGAGTCCATCGCGGAGGGTGACAGGCGCGACGACAATCGAGGTCAGTTGGAACTCGCGGGCCAACAGCACACACGCCAAGAGCGCTGGTCCGAGCGTCTCGGCGTCCGGGCTGCTCATGTGGTACTTGCGGATCAACTGGTCTTCGCTGGCCTCCAGCACTTTGTCGGTGAACTTTTCGAGCGCTGACAGCGGGATCCGCAGCAGCGAATCCGGGTTGGCGTCGCGTGTCAGTTGGCTCGCGGCGAAACGCATATCGCCGCCGAGCGCCAGCAGCTCAATCGGGCCGTCCATGACGACGTGTTCACGAATCTGCTCGACCGTCTTCTGGATCTGCGACTCCATAATCTGCCGCTGCTTCACGGCGGGAGCTTGGTAGGCGGCCAGCATTTCCCGCAAGCGAAGGCTGCCGAGTCGAAAGGTGTGCGAGAGCATGACGTTGTTTTGCCGGAGCACGAGCAGTTCGGTGCTGCCGCCACCCACTTCGGTCACGAGCACCTTGGACGCCGCGAGTTGCGGATCGCCTTGAACGAGCGGCAGCACGCCCAAATAGGTCAAGCGGTTGACCTCGGCCTCATCCAGCGGCTCGACCTGCAGGCCGGTCGCGATGTAAATGCGGTCGATGAACGCGAGTCGGTTCAGCGCCTCGCGGATCGCGCTGGTGGCGACCACGCGGATTTGCTCGGGACGCGTGATGCGGAATTCGTGGAGTGACTGGCGGTAGCTCTTCAGCACTCGCACGCATTCCTCGATCGTCGCCTTGGAAATCTGGCCGCGAGTGAAAGCGTCTTTGCCAAGCTGGACCGCTTGCGACAGTTTTTCAAGCGTTCGGACCGTGCCGTCAGGCCGGATTTCCGCGACCGCCATGCGGATCGAAGTGGTGCCGATGTCGATGACGGCCACGGGGTCGACAGCCCTGGCCGCCTCCCGTTCGCCCGTGGAACGAGTACCGGTCGACATGGCGTTACTCCTGAGCGGCCGCGGACGTGGCCGCCGCACGCAACAAGCTGGCCTCGGCCCACGCCGCCGCTCCCATCACGTTGGCGTCGTCGCCCAGTCGCGCCGCGACGATTTTCAGGCCGCGCGCGAAGCCGGCGAAAGCCTGTTCGCGAGCCGCCGCGTCAATCGATTCCACAAACCATTTCGGCAACGCTTCCACCAGACCGCCGCCAAGCACAACGACGTCGGGCGCGAGCAGATTGCAGACGTTGCCGATCGCCAAACCGATCAATCCGGCGGCGCGGCGCACGATCCGTTCGACCGCCACATCGCCGCCGCGAATCGATTGGGCCAGCGCGCCGCTGCGAATGTTCGCCAAGTCCGTGCCCGCGATCTTCAACAGTTCCGGCGCTTCGCCACGAAACGCCGCTTGGGCCGCCTCGGCCGCGATCGCCAACCGGCTCGCCTCGGTTTCCAGGCATCCGTAGCGACCACAACCGCACAGCCGACCGCCGTGAGGCCGGATTTGGATGTGGCCGATCTCCATGCAGGAATACTTGCGGCCACGCACAACTTGGCCTTCATACACGCACCCGCCACCGATCCCCGTGCCTGGAAACACGCCGAGCACGCAACGCGCATCGCGGCCAGCGCCGAAGCGGTACTCGCCGTAAACGCCCGCGTCCACGTCGTTCATGACAACGACCGGACAATGGAACTCCTCGGCGACCTTGTCGCGCAACCGCAGATCGCGCCAACCAAGGTTGGCCGCTTCCTCGATCACGCCGCGCTCCAAGTCCACCGCGCCGGGACAGCCGATGCCGATGCCGGCGAGTTGATCGGTGGCGACCTTGGCGTCTTCCAGCGCCTCATGAATCGCGTTGAGGATGCGTTCAAGTCCAGCCTTGGAGCCTTCATGCCCTTTGGTCTTCTTGCGTTCGCGACCCAGCGGTTCGAAACGGGTGTCGAACACAGTCGCCATCATTTTGGTTCCGCCTAGGTCAAACCCGACCCAGTGCGTCTTTTCGCGGGCCATGCTCCGTTTCCAATTCGTGATGTTCGTGTGAAGTTTGTGTGAAAAATGCGAGCGCTCGGCTGTCGGTAATAAAGAAACCCGCGCTCCGCGGGGCGGATCGCCGGTCGCGGGCGCGGGTCGGATAACCGCCGCGGTTCGCAGTTCGCGAGCGAACGATCACTCGCGTTGGATCGGAGAGAACTTGAGCTTTTCGATCAATTTCACGATCTGGCCATCCTGGCTCACGTAACCCGACACCGCGCTGATCGCATTGACCACTTCTTCGTAACGCAGGTTGTAGTCGCAGGCGAACTCGACCTCCGCTGTCTCCCGCAGGCTGCCCGCACCCTGTTCGTTACCGAACTCGCCAATGATGTAGTGGTGCAACTGGGTGAAGCTGTCGAAACGCCGATCACCGAGCGAGATGCCGGTTAGTTGGCCACCGGGGCCGGCGGACAGTCGCAATTTCATGGGGGGAAGGTCGTCCGACGGGGCGCCAGCGCTGGCAGCCAACGGCATCTTGATGTTGAAGTCGCCTTCCTGAGCGGCGATTTTGAACGACATGATGAAGAAGATCAGCAACT
>CAIXSC010000449.1 GCA_903921945.1 uncultured Planctomycetaceae bacterium | reverse complement strand
TGGCGGACCTGGTGGTGGCGGACCTGGTGGTGGCGGACCTGGTGGTGGCGGACCTGGTGGTGGCGGACCTGGTGGTGGACCTGGGGGAGGTCCGAGCTTCGCTGGACCTGGAAACGGAGGACCCGGAGGTGGTCGAGCGCCTGGTGGTGGCGGGAGAGGCTTTGATCCGTCAGCCATGTTCGCCCGGTTGGACACCAATAGTGATAAAAAAATCGACGCGGCGGAAATGCAGTCGATCTCGGAATTCTTACGCGAACGCTTGAAGCAAAGCGATACCAATGGCGATGGAGTGGTAGAGTTGGCCGAATATGAGGCAGGCTTGGCGGAGCGGCGGGCGGCCGGAGGTGGCGGTGGCCCTGGCGGCGGTGGTCCTGGCGGCGGCGGCCCTGGCGGCGGTGGCGGCCCTGCTGGCGGGAGCTTTGGCGGCGGCCGGGGCGGCAATTGATGCGAACGCACCCGGAGGAACTGGCATGACGAACGCGCCACGGGTCGCTTGTCGGCTCGATAGCCTCACGAAGCACTACGTGCTTAAAGGAGAAACCGTCCGCGCGCTCCGCGGAGTGTCGTTAACGATCCCCGAAGGCGATTATGTCGCGATTATGGGACCGTCGGGGTCGGGGAAAAGCACGCTGCTCAATCTGCTCGGATGCCTCGATCGACCCACGAGCGGCAGTTTGTTTCTGGGCGACGAGGATGTCGCGAAGTTGAATGACGACGATTTGTCCCGCATTCGCGCGACGCGGATCGGCTTCGTCTTCCAGTCGTACAATTTGATCCAGCAGCTAACGGTGGTGGAAAACATCGAAGTGCCCCTCTACTACCAAGGTCGGCTGACCGCGAACGATCGCAAGCGGTGCCGTCATTTGGCGGAGATGGTGGGGTTGGGCGAGCGGCTCGGGCATCGGCCGGCTCAGTTGTCAGGCGGCCAGCAGCAACGCGTGGCGATCGCTCGCAGTTTGGTGAACGATCCCTATTTCATTTTGGCGGACGAGCCGACCGGCAACTTGGATTCAAAGACGACCGCGGAGATCTTGGACCTGTTCGCGCAGCTAAACGACCGCGGCAAGACGATCATCATGGTGACGCACGAAGACGATGTGGCTCGGCACACCAAACGCATCGTGCGACTGAAGGATGGCCTGGTCCAGGTCGACCAAATCAACCCGAACCAAGTCCGCCCGCAGGTCGAACGGCCCGTGGTGCTCGCGGGAGGCTAGGCGACATGTTGTGGTTGCGAACGTGGCGACTGGGAACCAAAAGCCTTCTGCTGCATCCGTTGCGATCGCTGCTGACGGTGCTCGGAATTCTGATTGGCGTGGCCAGCGTCATCTGGTTGCTGGCGATTGGCGAAGGAATCAGCCGCGAGGCGCAGCGGCAGATCGAGGGGTTGGGAGCGGACAACATCATCGTCCGGTCCATCAAGCCGCCGCGCGAGGCGACCGCCAACGTCCGCGGTCCGATTCCATACGGCCTGAAGCGGGCCGAGTTTGACAAGCTGGTCGAGACGATACCGACCTTGAAGAAAGCGGTTCCGATCCGCGAGATGCGGCGCCAAATCCGTAATGGCGGCCGCTTGGTCGATGGCCGACTGGTCGGCTGCACGCCGGACTACGCGGAGATCACTCGTCTGGAAATCGACCGCGGCCACTTCATCAGCGACGCCGAAGTCCGCGAGCGCCAACCGCACTGCGTGCTGGCGGCGCGTGTCGCCGAGCGGTTGTTTCCGTACGAGGATCCGATCGGTCGGCGAGTCTATCTAGCGGAGCACACGGACTACTACGTGGTTGTCGGTGTGCTCAAGGAGCGGAACGCCACGGCCGCGATCGGCGGGTCGTTGGAAGCGCAGGATTTTTCGAACGACATGTACATTCCGATCAGCACCTGCCGTCAACGGATCGGTGACATTGTCGTGACGCGCGGGAGCGGTAGCTTCGAGGGTGAAATCCTCGAACTCAACCAGATCACGCTGCGTGTGAACGGAGTTCAAAATGTTCCGCGAATCGCGGAACTGGTGAAGGATTCGCTGCGCGACCACGACAAGAAGCAAGATGTCGCCATCGTTGTGCCGTACGAGCTGCTTGAGCAGGCCCGCACGACGCGATTGATGTTCATGGTGTTTATGGGTTTGATCGCCGCCATTTCGCTCTTGGTGGGCGGTATCGGGATCATGAACATCATGTTGGCAACGGTCACCGAGCGAACCCGCGAGATTGGTATCCGCCGCGCTCTGGGCGCTCGCCGTCGCGACATCGTCCAGCAATTCCTGGTGGAAACGATCGCGTTGTCGGTGGTTGGCGGTCTCACCGGGGTGCTGATTGGCCTGTTGTGTCCCGTGGTGATTGAGCAGACTCGAAGCGTCATCACAGCCTATTGGCCGCAGGTCATGCAGGATTTGCCCGCCGTGGTGAAGAGTGTCACGCCGAGCATCGTGCCGGCGTCGATTCCGCTGGCGTTCGGTATTTCGGTCGCGGTCGGCGTGGTTTTCGGGCTGTATCCAGCGATGCGTGCCGCTCAAATGGACCCGATCGAGGCGCTCCGGCACGAATAGTCCACCGCACGCGGCGTTCGTGGTACGGTGTCTCTGTCGTACGATGTGTAGCGCTCGACAGGTTGGCTCGTAGAAAAACGTCCTTGCACGACGGACATCTTGTCCGTCGCGAGCATGTCGAAGACGTGTTCACCTGCTGCCTCGATTCGCGT
>CAIXSC010000448.1 GCA_903921945.1 uncultured Planctomycetaceae bacterium | reverse complement strand
ATAACGGTCCATCCGGGATTCGTGTGGGTCCCGCGGCTAGGAAGCCGCATTACACCGAATTCCCGGACGGATAAGCTCACGGAGCCACAGAGGCACGGAGAGGCACGAGAACGAGATTAGGACGTTGATCGTCTTCGATCGGCTTGTGGCGATCGAACGAATGCTCTGCTTACCTACAAGGCTTTTCCTGCGGATCAGTTCGAAATCTCTCACCGTCAACATCCTCTGTACCCACCCTTCGCTTCGGAATAATCCCTCCAAAGCGAAAGGTTAGGTCACGTGGCGGTGGCCCCCTTTTCGATGAGCGAAAGCGGTGCCGGGCGCCTCGCGGTGGCTCCCAATTCGATGATCGTTGCCACTTCAAGTCGCTCGTGCAATTTGGAGCCCAGAATTGCCTGCGAATCGCCTAGGTATAGCACTGCCCCATCGCCACACCAATAGGGAATACCGAATACTCCGAAATTAGGTCGTTCGTCATCGTAGTGTTGCCCACCGGAAAAGCCAGCCCGCATGTCCCGAGGCGGGTCATGGGTCGGCGAGCGTCCCGGTCATGGCGAGCAACTTCGATAGGATCTTGGTCGACGCATCCACTTCCACTCGATTCGTTCCCAACCAAGTTTCGTAGCCGCCCAACCGATGATGCTCGGGAGTTGGCAGGTAGCCGTAATAGCCGTTCGCCATGCTCATGATGAAACAGGGCCGAATCGGACTGCGTTCCTTGTACTGCAAGCCGATCTCCACAAACACTTCGTTCGGAATCCCCGCCACCGCAATGCCGCCCACCCGGACGACCTGGAGCGGCAAATCGATCCGCTCCGGCCATTGACTCATTTTCACCGTCCGGTCCGCATAGACCTCTTCCAGCGTCGCCTTCAGTTCCGGATTGACGCGGCGGCGGAGAATGTCGCGGGCTCGCTCGAGTTGCTCGGGCGTGGGCCGGCGAACGGCGACAGAAAGCGATTCCAGACGGCCAGCCAGCGTTACTTGGTCCTTCCACTGGATTTGGCGATAAGCTTCCCAAGCGGTCGCCGCGACATGGTCAGCCACCTCCGCCATCTTTTCATACGGCTTGCGCGCTTCACCCGGCTTGCTGAAGTCGATGTTATTGATATTGCCGCTCGTCCCGTTCCCCATCATGGCCACAAATGGCGGTTGTTGACGTTCGGCCCCCAGCAATTGCGTCATCCGGTCCGCGAATAAGGCGAAATAATCGGCCGAAACGTCGGCTCCGCGGACCCCGCCGACATAATGCAGCGAATAATTCGCGACCAGCCCAATCGGCCGGCCGTCGGGCGTACGAGCGGCGATCAGCCAGATCTCGGGATCCGTCGGACCCGATGGCTCCAGCAAATCCTTGCTGGCTCGCGGCGGATTCATCTTCACCCGATCAGTCGTCTCGCCGAACGGATTCACCGGCACCGTGCCCGGCTTCATGAACCACCGCCGATTGAACACCTCGCGCGGCTCGCGGCCCATCGCCCACCCGACTTGCGCCGGCGCCAAGTTGTTGATCGCGCGTTGCACGCCGTCCGCGACACGTCGAGACACAAACGTCTGGTACTCGTCCAACTCCGTCTGCGGAAGCCCGCGCTGACGCCCCAGCGCCGATGTGGCCGAATGCGTGTGTGTGGTCGACATCATCACGCATTCGCCCGGAATGCCGGTAGCCTCCGTGACTCGCCGCCGCGCATCATCGAACAGCAGCCGATCGGCGCCGAGCAGATCGAGCACCACAAACGCCACGCGCCGTTCGCCGTTGTCGATCACGAGGCAACGAGCGTGCAGTTCATCGTGGATATGCTGCGCCGGATACGGATGGAATCCTCCGACAACCTCGCCGCCCAGAAACGGCGTGATGTTGCTCGTCGCGGCCCCGGCTCGCAAGGCGGCCGACTCCCGCTTCCCATCGTCCGGTTTCCCAGCGTTCGGCACATTCGCGGCCTGCGTCTTCCGGCTCGCCTCCGGCACACCCGGCTTGCCCTCGCCCGCTTTGTCCTGTCCGTAACTCGTTGATGGTCGAACCGCCACCCCCAGCACCGTGACCGCCAGCGACGACGTCAGGGCCAAAGACACGGCCAAGGACAAGGCCAAAGATAGAGCCCAAGACAAGGCCGACATCAGAGCCGCAGACAACGTCAACAAGGACGACGAAGAAAACACGGACGAAAACAGCGACGAAAACACGGACGAAAACAGCGGCGAAAATGAAGACCTCGGCGCAAAGGTGACAGCCAGCCAATCAGGGCGCCGCCCCGAAGCTGTGTCAGTAGCGGACGACGAGCAACCCATTTCGAGACTCCTCTTGATCAACGCACTCGATTCAATTCGGCGACGCTCGGCTGACGCGCTTCTTCTCCGCCAGAGTCCATGCTGTTCGATCTGTCACGTTCGGCTTCGTGCCCGCCTCCCAAGCGAGCCAACAGCGGAAACTCGAGCGTGAATTTGGTTCCCAGTCCGACTGCGCTCTGGACGTCGATGCGCCCGCCGTGGGCTTCGATAATCTTCTTGGCGGTCGGCAGGCCAAGTCCCGTGCCGTTCGACTTGGTCGTGTAAAACGGGTCGAACATACGGAATAGCGTGCGTTCGTCCATGCCGCACCCCGTGTCAATCATGTCGACTGCGACACCGCCTCGAATCACTCGCGTCCGAACCATCAACTGGCCGCCATTGGGCATCGCCTCGATGGCATTCTTCACCAGATTCACCAACGCCGACTCGAGCGTCTCCGGGTGAAGCAAGACGCTCGGAAGATCCGGGTCGAGATACCGCACCAGTTCCACTCCCTGGTCCCGAGCCTGGATTTCAAAGAAATCGAGAATGCGATTGAGCAACTCGTTCAGGTTCCCGGAACGCAAATCGAGTTGTCGCAGGCGGGAAAAATGGAGGAAGTCGCGAAGCATCTTTTCCAGGCGTTGGCACTGGTGGCTGACCATCGCCACACGCTCCTTCGCCCGGCGTTCCCGCGGCGTTTCGCCATTTTCCAGCTCCTCCGCAAGCAGTTCCATCTGCATTTGGATCACGGAGAGCGGATTGTTGATTTCGTGAGCAAGCGAGCCGGCCAGTTCAGCCAGTTCGCCATATTGGACGAGCAACCGAGTGGTCTCGTCCGAGATTTGGGCCGAGGACGCGGACTCGTTCATCGTGCATTGCCTTCCAGCGCGCGAAAAACCCCGCGCGGAACCGATCCGCGCGGGGCAGGTATTCAATCACTGTGTCATGGACCGACTAGCGACGTCCGCCACGTCCACCGCCACGCCCGCCGCGATCACCGCCACGATCGCCTCGGAAGTCACCGCGTCCGCCGCCGCGTCCGCCGCGCTCGCCCCGATCGGATCGTTCGCCACGGTCGCCTCGATCTTCGCCGCCACCGCCACCCGTGCTGGGCATCTCGTCAGGCAGGCCAAGTTGCTCCATCGCCTTGCGACGGCTCAACTTCACACGGTCGTGATCGTCGACATCGATGACCAGGACTTTCATTTCGTCGCCCACACGGCAAACGTCCTGAACGCTGCTCACGAATCCCGAGGACAGCTCGCTGATGTGGCACAAGCCGTCGCGGCCAGGCAGGATTTCCACAAACGCGCCGAACTCCTTGATGCTCGTGACACGCCCGGTGTAGATCTTGCCGATCTGCACGGTCGCCGTCAACGCTTCCACTTGAGCCAGCGCCGCGTCCGCGCATTCCTTGCTCGCACTGGCAATCGTCACCGTGCCGTCATCCTCGACTTCGATGACCGCCGACGTCGATTCCTGAATCGCGCGAATGGTCTTGCCGCCAGGACCAATGAGCAATCCGATCTTGTCAGGATCGATCTGAGTGCGGAGCAATCGCGGAGCCCACGGCGAAATGTCTTCCTTCGGCCGCGGAATCGTGCTCAGCATCTTCCGCAGAATCTCGATCCGCGCCTCGCGGGACTGTTCGAGCGTCGCCCGAATGATCTCGGCACTGATGCCATCAATCTTCAGGTCAAGCTGAATGCCCGTGATGCCGTTTTGCGTGCCGGCGATCTTGAAATCCATGTCGCCGTAATGATCCTCGTCGCCGATGATGTCGGTCAACAAGCACCAATGATCGCTGCCTTCCTTGACGAGCCCCACGGAGATACCGGCGACCGGATTGGTGATCGGCACGCCTGCCGCCATCAAACCGAGCGTCGCTCCGCAGACGGTCGCCATCGAGGACGAACCGTTCGATTCGAGAATGTCCGAGATCACTCGAATCGTGTACGGAAACTCGTCTGGATCCGGCAACACCGCCTTAACACTGCGCTCCGCCAACATCCCGTGGCCGATTTCCCGCCGGCCCGGACCGCGAATCGGCCGCACCTCCCCGACCGAGAACGACGGGAAGTTGTAGTCGAGCATAAACTTCTTCGAGTACTCGTCGATCAGACCATCGACCCGCTGCTCGTCTCGCGAAGTGCCGAGGGCCACAGTGATCAGCGACTGCGTTTCACCACGCTGGAAAATCGCCGAACCATGCACTCGGGGCAACACATCGACATGGCATTCGATCGACCGTAGCGACTTGCGGTCGCGACCATCGGGCCGTGTGCCCTCGAGAATCAGATCGCGAACGACCCGCTCTTCGAGCCGATGCCAAGCGGAGTTGAACGCGCCGGGTTCGACGAGTTCGTTGTCTTCCTCGGCCCCGCTCTCGTCGATCGCGCCCTTGACCGCCTGCAGCGCCTTGGCCACCGCTTGATCGATCGCACTCTTGCCGTCACGGTCCGGCATCAATTCGAGCTTTACCCGTTCCTTGAGCACCTTCACGGCTTCCGCCCGGGCTTGCTTGCCCGGCGTAAGCTTGGCCGCCCGGAACTCCTGATAGTACTTTTCCTTCAACCGATCGAACAACGGACTCGACTTGGGCGCCGCGAACGGCCCCTTCAGCAAGCCCAGCTTTTCCGCCAGTTCGCGTTGCAACTGGCAGACTTCCTTGATGATGCCATGCGCGAAATCGATCGCGGCCAGCATCTCCGCTTCGGGCATCTCGCGGGCGAACCCCTCAATCATCAACACTGCCGTCTCAGAACCGGACAGCACCAAGTCGAGATCGCTCTCTTCCAGTTCCTCCAGAGTCGGAAACGGAACCAGTTGCCCCTGAACGCGTCCCACGCGAACCGACGCGATCGGTCCCCGGAACGGCAACGGAGAGATGAACAGCCCTGCCGAAGCGCCGTTCATCGCCAACACGTCGGAGTCATTCTGACGATCGAACGACAAGACCACGCTTTGGATCTGGACTTCGTCATAAAAGCCCTCCGGGAACAACGGACGAATCGGGCGATCCACCAGCCGCGAAGTGAGCACTTCGCGAGTCGTCGGCCGACCCTCACGCTTGATAAATCCACCGGGAAACTTCCCCGCCGCCGCTGTGCGCTCGCGATAATCGCAAGTCAACGGAAAGAAATCGATGCCGGGCCGGGGCGGGCCGGTGACCACGGCGTTCAAGACCACCGTCTCGCCATACTGGCAGAGCACCGAGGCGGTCGCTTGTTTGGCTAAAAAGCCGGTTTCAAAAGAGAGAACGCTACGTCCAATTTGCTTCTCAACACGAACCTTCACTGGCATTTCCTGACTTTGCTGCGTTTCAACCCTGCGCGGGGCAAGTTCCTGCATGACGCTCCCTAAACGAACCAAGGGCAGACCCAAAGACGCGTTCGCTGCGCATCGACGCCACATTCCTTGCGGAATCCGTCCCAGCCACGCCGGAACACGAACGAGGAACGGCTCGATACCACATCGGGATGTGCGTTCACCGTCGCCCGTAGGCTCCGGCAGAGCAGCAGATCCTCGGCGCAGACCAAACCACCACAATCGCGAAACGACAAGGCATCGCTGGCACCCATGCGTGCCAACAGAGCCAATCGCTAAGACGCGAACCGATCTTCGGTCGCTTTTCCCGCCATGGACCGCCACATCGGTTTCGGCCAGACGGCAGTCATCCGTTCGAGCGGCTTGGCAGCCGCACGAACAGTTGGATGGCGGAAGCCGAAACTACTTACGGATGCCCAACTTGCCAATGACATCCAAGTACTTTTGCGGATTCACCTTGCGAAGATAATCCAGCAGTCGGCGGCGACGACTAACCATGCCGAGCAGACCGCGGCGGCTGCCGTAGTCCTTCGGATGTGTCCGCATATGCTCGGTCAACGCATTGATCCGAGTGGTCAATACGGCGACTTGAACTTCGGGCGAACCGCTGTCGTCGTCCCGCCGCCGATACTCGCGGATGACTTCCTGTTTCCGTTCTTTGGTGATCGTCATGTTAAGCTGAGACTTCTCCGCTGAGGCTCTTTCTCACGAAAGCGCCTGGATACGTCAAAACTCCTTGCGCCCGCGTGGGCCAAAACTAATCCTGTTTCTTTCCCAAAACGTCAACTTTGGGAGGGTAATGTATCAGGTCGCCGCACTTTTGCAACCCGCGTTACGCACACCCTCCGACTTCCTTCGAGAAAGTCTCGACGATATCCCCCCGCCGCGTTGACGCGTCACACGATCGCGGCCGGCCGGCCCGCGGTTCCACCCATCCCACAGGCCAGCCGACTCGCGTCCGGGCACAACCTTCCGATTTGACGCCTACGGCTTCGCCGTCGAGGCATTAGCGGCCGTCGCCGCATCCGAAGCCCCTGCCGGCGTCGACGACGGCTTGCGACGCTTGGCGCCTTCCAGACGCTTCGCCTTCGCCGCCTCCGTCAACTCCTTCACCTTGGCCGCCTGCTCCGCACTCAGAACCGCCACCACCTCCGCGTCGCGCTGCTGTTCCAACTGGACAATCTGCTGCTGCAACTGGCTGATCTGCTGCAAAATCCGCGACTGAATGTCGTAGATCTTCTCCCGCTGCTGATTGTCAATCACCTCGCCATAGTAGGCTGGCAGCCTCCCTCGCGGCTCCGAACGACGCTTCGGTGCCGCCCCTTCCGTCGCGGCCGATTCCTTCGCCGCCACACCACTCGCCGGCGCCGCCGGTTCCTGAGCGACCACCGCCATCGTGTCGCCCGTCACCAACGCGGCCGCCACCAACGCGGCCATCGCCCACAAGGCCAGCCGTCCAATCCCGCTCCGCCCCACCGACAGCCCTCCGCAACGACTCGACTTCATTCCTGTGCGCGTCTTCATCACATCCTCCTCGTGACTCGAAAAACCTGCCATGCGGGGTGCCGCCCCATGCGACACCCGAGTCTTACCCGCGCGCCAACGCCAGCCCCGGGAACCAACGTCGCCCGACACGGTCGACTTCTTCCCTTCAATCCCGAAACGGAGTCAAAACCGGGCACGAAGAAAACAAATATTCCGAAATATTTTTCTTTGACACACACAGACAGATGCTGGCCGCTACGAAAACGGTCGCCTGACGACCGCGGCCACACTCCGCAGACCGCGGACCGCGAGTCCAATCGCAAGACCAATCCGCGCTCAAGCGCTGCACCGTTCCCGATTCCATTACCAGCGACAGCGACAAACTGCTCGGTCGCGACACCGGATTCCTGTCGCGGTCGGAAACCGACCGTCCGCGGCGCTACGGCACGGTTTCACGAGCGGCTCATCGTTGCCAAACAGCAGCCACGAACCGCAGTCCGCACCACGCCGAGAGTGCGAAACGAATCGCCCACGGGCATCCACTGAGCGGTGCCGCAGCGGGGCAGCATGGCAAACAAGCGGGCGCAGCCATCGGTGTACCACGAAGCACACGAGGCACACAAAGAGCACGAAGAACGAAGCGTTTGATGCCAACTTTTTGTACCGGCCCAAGGTGCCGGTGAACCT
>CAIXSC010000447.1 GCA_903921945.1 uncultured Planctomycetaceae bacterium | reverse complement strand
ATCCATCACGCCTATCCCGTCGGCACTCCGGTCGCGAACCTCTATCTCGAAATGCTTGGCGCCATTGGCGCGCAGGCCGACTCGTTCGGTGACAGCCACTCGGCCGCCAACCAAGCGTTTGACGGCCGACTTCCAGGACTCCGGCAATTCCTCGAAAGCTAGAGTCGTTCGTCCAGTCGTGGCATAGGCAACGCTGGCTAGCTGGATGCGCGTTGACGGCCGAATGCCGTCAGCGACTCGAGGTAGCGTGTGGCGAGGCCGGCTAGGATGAGACCGCCGCCGACGATCGTCCACCATGCGGGTCGCTCGCCCCAGGCGGCGAAGACCCAGACCGGCACAAGGATCGGCTCCAGCAATCCGATACCGGCGGCTTGATGGCCCGGCAGCGACCGCAAGCCGCGGGCGAATAGCAAGTAGGGCAGCCCCATCTGCGCCATGCCAAAGCCAGCCAATAACGTCCATTGAATCGGACTCGGCCAAGCCGGCATCGAATGCAGGTTCCACGACATCAGCACCGCCGTCGCGAAGTGGTTCACCGCGACCAACCATGCCGAGTCGTATTCGCGAAGCATTCGCAGCGACAAAACCACGCCCGCGTAGAAGAGACCCGACGCGAGTCCCCACAGCACGGCCGCCAACGATTCGCCCCGGGATTCGCAGAAGACAATCAGGCCCACGCCCAAACCGCAACTGACGATGAACAGCCAGTCGCGGCGATGGACCGGTTCGTTCAACGCGAATACACCCACCAACAACACCCACACCGGCGCGGTGTTCTGCATCCAAATCGCGTTTGCCGCCGAACCATTCACCATCGCGGTGAGGTAGGTGTAATTCATCAACGCGAAACAGGCGACGGCGGGTATCAGCTTCCACGTCCAGACCGGACGGCGCACCATCGGCAACAACACGAGGCTCGCAAAAGCCGCTCGCCAAAACGCCAACAGCGGGCCGGGCCAACCGGCGAAGTACGGGGCCTTGGCGAAGAACCCGCTGCTGCTCCACAACACGGCGGCAGCCAACACGCACAACACGGCTCGCCGCCGAGCCGCCGGCAAAGCGGCCGCCGCATCCGCCGCGGCCAAAGTGGACGGCGTCCCCGAAGAATCACGGACACCGGTGCCGGAAGACATGGAAAATCGGCCTAAGGAAGGAAGTTCGTGGGGAACCGCGGTCGAGTGGGGAACGAGATTCTGGCGGCTCGCAATCGCCGGGGCAACCCACCCCGCGATCTCGGGCGGACGGTTCGACCTTGCAGTTCGACTTCCCGCCAACACGCGATGGCGCGCGAAGATCGGCCGGTCAGATGCGCAGCAACTGTTTGAGTTGCCCGGCGAGCTGCGTGACGTCGCGGCGGCTGCGCAGTGGAGGCGCTCCGAACTGGCGAAGCAGCGGTCCCAGCGCGGCTTGCAGCGTGGCAATCTCCAACGATAGCGACGGATCGTCTGTCACGGGGACCGACTGGGGATCGCCGAGCGCGGGCGTCGCCTCGAGATGGCGCGCCAGTTCCGCGGTGTCGAGGCTTTTTACCAGTTCGCAGAGCAATTCCTGGATCGCGGCCATCTTGTCGTAGTCCAGCCAATCGGGCGTGTCAGTGAACTGATGGTAACGAGCCGGATCGATGCCGCAGGTTAAAAACAAATAGGGAACGCCGTCGGCGCGGAAGGAGTGGTAGTCGCTCATCGCCACCTCTGCGACATACCGGCTGAGCGCCGCGACAACTAAGAGCGGCGACTGACGCTCGGCGATCGCTTCCAATACCCCGCGAACCACCGCCGGAAGCTCGGGGTGGCTCTCGGCGCCAGTGGCGAACACCAGCGATCCGAGCAAGGACGAGGGGAGGCCGAGTTCGCCGCCGAACCGCACGGCGTGGCCGATCAAGTCCATAACAATCGCCGCGTGAAACGGTCCGCGCCGCTGGTCCTCATAGAAGCGAATCGAACCCATGGTCGGGCTCAAGAAGTGCGGCGGTTCCTCGGCGTCATACAACGCGATGACCAAGTCGCGGGTCAGTTGCCCGGGCTGCGTGGATTCGGCGACCGCCAAGGCCAGCGCGACGGCGGCCGCGTTGTCGTCCGCCGAGTGGCCATCGATGGCGCTGTCGTAGTGGGCCCCGATAATTAATGGCGGGGCGGCGCGGTCGCGTCCGGGCACCACACCGACAAGGTTATCGAACTCCGAGCCTCCGTATGGCAGGCTGAACGAGCGGCCGTCGTAAGGTTCCAAGCGCAAATCGGCGAGCCGGCGGAGCAGGTACTGTCGAGCCCTCTCGTGGCCGGGTTTGCCCACCCTCCGTCCTTCGGGCCGGGCGAGCTGTTCGACTTCCCGTCGCAGTGCGGCGGCTTGCCCGTGAAAACGCGTGGCTGGGAGCGTGGACATCGAATGAGCCCCGGAATGGACAGCGTAAACCGTTGATCCGATGGATCTTACCATTGATAAATTGCCCAGGCCATACAGACGGCAAAGTCGGCATGGCCCGAGTTTGTGGTCTGGGGTAACAGAAAAACCTGGGGTGAAACGGGCGACTGGTGAAGGTTGGGAGCCTGAGCCGACGATAAGGCTCAGGACATCAGCTTGGTTATGGCTGACGATCATCAGGCGACGGCTGGAAAGTCACCGTTAAGAAGCGCGCAAGCGGGGGGACCGGCGGTCTGGTGATGAGGTTGTTTCAGTACCCATTTCCGGATGAGAAGGACCCTTACGATGACGAGTCGTGCGATTGTTACCGCTGTTGTGGCCGCTGGCTTGATGATGTTTGCTTCGCTGTCGAGCGCCCAAGCCGGCTTGCTCGGCGGCGGCTGCGGCTGCGAGCCGAAGTGCTGCGCTCCCGAACCGAAGTGCTGCAAGCCCGAGCCGAAGTGCTGCAAGGAGCCCCGTTGCTGGAAGCTCCTCAACTGCTTGAAGTCGTGCTGCGAGCCGAAGTGCTGCAAGCCGGAACCGAAGTGCTGCGCTCCGGAACCGAAGTGCTGCAAGGAACCCCGCTGCTGCAAGATCCGCTGCTGCAAGCCGGTGTGCGAGCCGAAGTGCTGCGCTCCGGAACCGAAGTGCTGCAAGGAGCCCCGCTGCTGCAAAATCCGCTGCTGCAAGCCGGTTTGCGAACCGAAGTGCGGTTGCGAAGTGCCCAAGGCCTAGTATTGGGTGAGTGACGCCCGCCGCGGCCGCTCTGGCCAAGTCGGACGCGGCGGAGCCGAGCTCGACGCCAACACCAAGGGCTCTCGGGAGTTTTCTCTCGAGGGCCTTTTCTCTTTTCCACCCTGGGGCCTACGATGCCGACCGGAGGACCGTTCGGCATGACTGACCCTGTTGATTCCGCGGCACGCACCGGTTTGGCGTCCCAAGCACTCGCTCAGATCCTTTCCGCTCGCCAGTATCTCGAAACCCTGCTGGCGGATTTGGATGACACCCTTTGGTTCACGATGCCAGCAGGTTGCGGCACCCATATTGCTTGGCAAGTCGCCCACTTGGCGATGGCCGAATACGGGTTGTGCCTGTTTCGACAGCGGGGCCGGGAACCGGTCGATCTCGAGTTGATGCCGGGCAGCTTCCGCAAGCAGTTTCAGCGGGGAAGCCAGCCACAGCCAGACCCCGCCGCGAACCCTTCCCCGGCGGAAATCCGGGACGTGCTCGCGCGGGTCCACGCTCAAGTCCTCCGCGAGCTCCCGACATTCACCGACGAGCAACTTGCGCAGCCGACGGAAATGCCGTACGCGGCCGAGGCCACTCGCTTCGGCGCCCTGCTCTTCTGCGCTCACCACGAAATGCTCCACGCCGGCCAGATCGGACTGATCCGCCGCCTGCTCGGCAAAACACCCGTGAGATAGCGGAGGAAGGAGATTTTAGTTGATAGTTGTCAGTTGTCAGTTGTCAGTTGTCAGTTGTTAGTGGTCAGTGGTCAGTGGTCAGTGGTCAGTGGTCAGTGGTTAGTGGTCAGTGGTTAGTGGTCAGTGGTCAGTGGTCAGTGGTCAGTGGTCAGTGGTTAGTGGTTAGTGGTT
>CAIXSC010000446.1 GCA_903921945.1 uncultured Planctomycetaceae bacterium | reverse complement strand
GATCCTTGGGCAAGGCGCGCTCAAGTTCGGCGGCGGAAACACCCTTTTCCAGAGCACTCAGCGGCAGGGATTGCGCGCCTTTGACATGCCCCGCTTTCCATTCCGATGATTCGCGAACGTCGACCAGGATCGCCTTTTTCGCTTCGAACGCCGCCTTCACTTGTGGCAACGTGTCGGTCGTGTGATCGATCGCCGCCGCGAATTGCGGGAACCCGAAGGCCATCGCGCTAGCCACGAACAACCCGAGTGCGGCTCGGCAACTAGCGCCGGCCCCAGTGCCTCCCGAGATCCGGTTCCAAGGCATCCTCGCGAGCATCATCGCCATTCCGCACGTGTCCGTGATACCCGCGAACATCAGGCCCGCGCCGACAAAAGCCGACAGGCCAATCCAGTACGGGTGGACGAAATAGCCGAGCACGGCTCCTGCGAGCACTAACGCGCCCGCGGCAATGCGAACTTGTCGTTCCAGTGACACGGCTTTCTTTCCTCGAACCACCGGCACCCCAGCCGACTCGCACGCCAGCGTTCCCCCCTCGACGTTGACCGCCTGCGTGAAACCGGCGGCCGCCAGCTTATCGCAAGCCTGCCGGCCACGGCTTCCCGAACGACAGATCACGTACAGCGGCGCGTCTGGGTTGCCCTGGAGCTCCTTCCGGAGCGCCGCCGGATCGAGGCGATCGAGCGGCAAATTGCGGGCGTATTCGACATGGATCTCGCGGAATTCCACAGGCGTGCGAACATCGATCAGGTCGATGCCTTGGCCACCACGACGGATCGATTCGAGTTCTTGGGGGGAGATGGAACGGGACATCGGAGCGACTCCTCTGGGATCAGTTTTCGAACGCCTTGAACGAATTCCTACACGGACAGCCACCTACTTCGCCGAATCGCGCCCGATCAGGGTGCGACGTTTTCACAAAGTTTTCGCGACGTTTTCGCGACGTTTTCGCGACGCGATCATGACGGTAACTCGGCGGTTTCGGCATCGAACCGGGACTCGATGCACGCCATAATGCTGGCCAAATGCGGTTCCGCGATCGCGTAGTAGACGCAGCGGCCATCCTTTTCCGCCTTGAGAAATCCACAGCGCTGCATGAGCCGCAAGTGTTCCGAGGCCATGTGGCTGGGCAATGCACACGCTTCGGCCAATTCGCCGACGGTGTAGCGTCCGCGAAGCAACATTTGAATCATTCGCAATCGGTGGGGATGGGCAAGCGTCCGGAGACATTCGGCGGCCTGAGCCAACGAGTCAAGACTTGTCAATCGCCCGTCTCGGCTCCCGGCCTGCTTGACATCCGGGGCAACGCCCTGGTCGCCTGCCTGGGGAATCAACGACCGTTTTACCGGTGTCGCGGGGGACGGCTTGGCCGCACTGCGGTGTTTCGCGGGAGTGTTCATCACTTCATCCTTCTCACTATTTATATCGGAACATCCCGACGTGTCCAGTCGTTTTTTTTGATTTCGAGCGAGAAACAGAGGGCCATCGGGGATTGATGCGGGGTCCCGGTGAGGATTGGTGCCTCGCCCAACTTTCACTTGCCACTTGCTCGCGCCGGCTGCGCTGTTCCGCGCGGCGCGAACCGATTACCATGCCCGCTTTCCTGCCGCGGAACGTCGACGAGCGAAATGTTGATGCGCGTCGCACGTGCTCGCGGACTTCCATAAGCGCCCCGTTTCCCTAGCGAGTGTGTCCGACCATGGTTCACTACTGCCGTTTGGCGTTGATTTTGGGAATGCTGACCGCTGTCTCGGCCCGGGCCGAAGACTGGCCGCAATGGCGGGGGCCGCGTGGCGACGGCACTTCGGCCGAAACGAATTTGCCTCTGAAGTGGAGCGCGACGGAAAACGTCGCTTGGAAGACGGCCGTGCCAGGCCGAGGCTATTCCTCGCCCACCATTTGGGGAGACCGCGTCTTCCTGACGACCTGCCTGGAAGACCAGCAGCAGCACGTCACGCTTTGCTACGACCGACGCGACGGCAAATTGAACTGGCAGCACGCTCTGCCGAGCAAACTGCAACAGCGCATCCATAACCGCAACAGCCACGCCAGTTCGACTATCGCCACTGACGGCAAGCACCTTTACGTGACGTTCCTCGACTATCCGCGTGTCGTCGCCTGTTGCTACGACATGGACGGCAAGCTCGTATGGCAGCAGTCGCCTGGCGAGTTTCACTCGGTACACGGCTTCGGCAGTTCCCCGCTGCTGTACCAGAATCTGCTGATCTTGAATGGCGATCAAGACCATCGCAAAGCTTTCTTGGTCGCGCTCGATAAGACCACCGGCGAAGAGCGATGGCGTGCCGATCGTTCAGGCACGCGTTCCTATACCCCGCCCGTGGTCTTCGACGTTCACGGAAAGAAGCAACTAATCCTAAGCGGCAGCAAAGGGGTCGATAGCTATAACCCGGACAACGGCACGCCGATCTGGCATATGGACGGTCCGACCGAACAATATGTCGCCAGTCTAATTTACCACAACAATGTGCTCTTTATGACCTACGGCTTCCCGAAACTGGGAGTGATGGGCATCAATCCGGAAGGCTCCGGCAACATCACACAAACCAATGTGCTCTACAACGAGCTCAAAGGCGGCGGCTATGTACCGTCGCCGATCGCGCGCGGCGATTACTTCTTCAATGTCAATGACAATGGCATCGCCACTTGCCGCGATTGCAAGACCGGCAACCTGATCTGGATGGAACGCCTCGGCGGGAGGCTCTTCAGCGCCTCCACCACCGGTTGGGGCGACTACATCTACATTCCCGATAACGATGGCAATACGTTCGTCTTCAAGGCGGGGCCGACGTTCGAGTTAGTCGCCAAAAACGCGACGGGCGAACCAATCAACGGCTCGATTTCGATCTCCCAAGGCCAATTGTTCCTGCGCGACCTGAAACACCTGTATTGCATCGGCGACGCAAAGGGGAAATAGGTGGCGGGTGACGCGAGTGACGGCTAACCCGGGGCGGGTTTTGGAGGAGCGACTCGGGTTGCGAGCTCGCTCGGGGCCGACGGGAACTTTTCTATCGCTGCCTAAAAGGGGCGCCGCTTCGCGGCACTCCTATTTGGAGGTTTCCACCGCCTGCGCGACTCGCTCACGGGGAAAGCCAACGAGGCTCATGGCCGGCCGAAAACCATCTTGGATGCTGCGCATGGGAGGCACATTGCCACCGCGGACCGATGACCTGCAGAGCGAGGGCTCGCGGGACCAACTTCCGCCACGAAAGCATCGCATCGAGCTTCCTTCGGACGCAATCGGATCGGTCACGGCCAGCGGGCTGTGATAGGCCTGGTACCAATCATGAGTCCACTCGACGGCGTTGCCATGCAGGTCGAACATGCCACGGGCATTCGGACGAAGCTCGCACGGATTATGTGGCCGGCCTTCACTGCTGTCGTTGTACCACGCATAGCGGCCCAATAGCCGCGAGTCACCTCCAAAGCTAAACGCCGTCCGGACGCCGCCACGACAGGCCACTTCCCACTCGGCGTCTGTTGGCAGCCGAAAGCCACGCCGACTCAAATCCACGGGCCAGTCACGCGGGGCCCATGCAGCGTTCGGATCCGATTCGCGAGCGCCGGTCGAGGCCAGTTCGGGAGACGGATACGCTTGATCCGCCTCGGCATCCCCACGCGACATCCCAAGCCAGCGGCAAAAGAGGACCGCGTCGTACCAGGACACCGCCACCGCCGCGTTCTCCGGCGGGTGCCCCAATTGCCTCAAAACTTCCCCATAGGCGAGTGGATTTAATACCAAGAGTTCCGCGAACGTGATTTCACGGTTCAGGATCGCGAACGGACGAGTCAACTTGACCGTATGGCGTACTTCATCCCGCTCCTGCCCGGGCTCTCCAGGGACCGAACCGATCTGATAGTCGCCAGCGGCGTAGACCACAAATGTGTAGTAAACCTTGCGCGACTTCGGCGGACTCCTGTATAACGGGTTCTCCAACGAGTCGATGTTCTCGGGCGGCTTAACGGTCACGGCCAGCGTGAACCATTCGCGATCCGGCGAATAGGGAACCTCGGTCTCATCGATCTTGGTCACATAGGCTGACTCGCCCCATTGACGCAACAGCCATCCGGAAGCGCCGTGGATCCCGGAATTGGGATCGCGCGCGTACCATTGCTTCAGTTTTTCCAGCACCGAGGCGCGACGCGATTCTGGAATTTCGCTCCAGGGGAATTCGCCGAGCGCGAGCATCAGACCATAACGGGCCTCGGGTGTGTAACGCCCCGCCTGGGCCGAGCTCACCAGCTCAAGACAGTCCAAGAGCGTCTCGGCATTGACGCCCCGCTGTCGACAACCGGCGGTGAACTGCGAGAGGGCCTCCTGGTCGTCCGTCATGGAGAAAACCGACATCGCCGACTCATGCTCGCCCAGCAACAGTAGTGTCACCGCCGCACTGGCCCGCCGCTGCCCAAACGTCACTCGCTCGACCGGTCCCAAGCTATCCGCCGGCTTTTGACCCGCGATTTTGGCAATGTCGGTCGCCATCGTCGCCGACGTCCCCGCCGACACCAAAGGAAACAGAAGCTCGTACTGTTCGGGACTGGCGACCAGCAGGAGTTGCGTTAGCCAGGGGATGTCCCGCGCTGCATACTCGACGATCGCATGCGCGGCCCCGAGCCGTTGCGACTCGGTCGCTTTCGAGTCGACGAAAATACGTTCCAAGTCCGCTCGCAGGATCGGCCCGATCGGCCGTAGGGCGCGGCGGAGTTCAGGCTGGTAGGCCGGATTCGCGGACACCAATTCCCGCGTCACCAGCGTCAAACTGGACGCGTTCCAAACTTCCCGATCGCTCACGGGCACGTCCGCCGCCAACGCGATCGCCGCCCCGAAACGCTGCCGCGCCGCGGCGTTTTCGTTGTGCAACAAGTCGCGAAACCCCGCGAGCAATTGCTGCGAATGGGAACGAAGGCGTTCGCGAATCGGGATCGCGTAGGCGTAGTTGCCATTGAGGAGCAACCCGCGAAGCGGTTCGACGAGCGTTGGATCCCGGCGGACCGCCGCGAGCTGCGTGTGCAGGATGGCCTGCGCGGCCTCGGGAGACATCGGCGCGGAGTTAGGCCGGGATACGGCGGAAAGCTTCGGTTTGAGGTATTGATCCGCCAAGTTCGGACTGGCATCCAGTTGATCGATGATTCCCAGGATCTGGTCTGGCGTGGTGGTGGTGAGCTGTGCGACCAGACCGCCAACTCGCTGACGTTCGCGAACTTCCCAGCCGGCCCAGGCGACCAGCCCTAAAAAACAGCAGGCGATGGTCGCGCGGAGCAGGTGGATTCGCAGAGCGCGCCGCATCATCCGCCGCTGGGGCGCGGACCAATCGCGGTGAGTGGTGAGCGCGGCGATTCGCAGGGACTCGGCAAGCGACGGCAAGTACCGGTTCTCCGGCTTGGAGTTCCAAGTTGTCGAACGTTCTTCCAGCCGGAGTTCGGCTCGGCCGCGGGCGGACTCCCCTTGTTTGCGAGTCAACCATTCCCGAAGCGACGGAACCAGGTAATCGTGGGTCAATTGGTAGCCCGACGCGTCGCCCGCGTCGCTCGCCGCCGGCGTGATCAATCGCAAATCGGTATCGAGTATTCGCAGCAGGTCGAGCATGTCGTCCGGTCGACCGGTGTAGTTGGCGATGGTTGCCAGTTCCTCGCGGGAGCGGCAATGGCCTTTGATTTCGGTTCCCAACGGCGGCAAGAGCGACTTGAGGACCCGTTTGGCCGCTTCCAGGTGCCGCTTGCGCGACGGCGGCGCATGTTTGGCCGCCAGACTTTCTTCGAGGAATGCGGCCCCAACGCCTTTCACGCCGCCGATGGTGTGAAGCGTGGCCATGGTCCATTCGCGTTCGCGAAACATGTCGGCGAACAACGCCACGCGCACGCAGATGACTTGGTCGTCCTCGGCCAAACCCGCGATCGCCGCATCGAGGAACTTCTGTTGGGCTTCCGACAGCTCGGCGTCCGTGGCGGGCAAGCAGCCGTACGCGCGGCCAAACAGCAGGAGCACCCGCTTGGCATGCGCCGGCGAGAACAGCGGCAATGACTCGCTGTTCGCGCCCTCCTGCAAGCGAAAATCCAGCTGTTTCAACAGTTCGCTGGCGGGCGTCCAGAAGTCGTTCCGCACCATCAGGATCGCCTGTAACCGCGCGCCGTCGCATTGGCCGAGGGCATTCCGCAACGGGGTGTCCCAGTCGCCACGGTGCGCGTACAACCACTGTTCAAACTGGTCGAGCACGATGAGTAGTTTGCCACCCGGCGGCAGCCAGCGGCCGTCCGCCATTTCCGCCAGCGCCTCGACCAACCCCAAGTCCGCGGGGATTTCCGGAAACTTGTGTCGCAGCGCGGACAGCAATCGGGACTCGGTGTCGTCTTGGGTTGCTTCCAAGTAAACCGCGATCACGGACGGCTTCAGACGCGGCAGCAAGCCGGCCTTCATCAAGGACGACTTGCCGCAACCACTGGGACCGAACAACAGCCCCACGGGCACCCGCAGCTCGGGATCGTCCGCTTCAATCCGCTCTTTCCAAAAGTTGATCGACGAGGGCAACAGGTTCCGCTCGCGAACCCCCGGCAACAACTCGAGGAAAAAATCGGCATCTCGACCGTCGAAGGAACGCAATCCCTTGGGGACGATGCGACCTGGCGCAGGTGTCGAGGGCGGTGATGAGCTCGAGGTTGAGCTCGATGATGAATTTGGCGTTGAGCTCGGTGTCGAGGTCAGTGTCGAGTTCGGTGTTGCTGGCGAGCCATGGTCGACCGGGAGTGTTACGGCCGAGTCCGGGACGGCGGCGGCGGACCGGGAGTTGGCGGACCGGGAGGCGTTGGGTGTGTGCATCGCGTCGCCGTGCGCGCCCGCAGGTTGGCTCGAACGCGCCTCGGAGGCCCGCTGGATCGTAACGAAGCGGGCCGCCAGATCGGTTGGCGGGTCGCCGGGTGCGGGCAATGGCTTGCCGAGCATCCCGCTGCCACCGCCGTGATTTCGGCTGTTGGAATCAGCCGAGCTCCTCGCATCGAAGTTCTGCCGAGATCGGTGCGGGAGCGTCGACTGCTCCGCAGGCGCGTCGCGCCAGGACCGCAAATCGCGTTCAAAATCGGCCATGGACGCGTAGCGATCGCCTTTGACTTTGGCGAGGCACTTAAGCGCAATCCGTTCAAGTTCGGCGGGCGTCTGGCTGCGGATTTGCCGAGGCGGCTGCGGATCGGCTTGCTTGATCGCCTCGAACACTTCGGCCGTCGTCGGTCCCTGGAACGGGCGTCGACCGGCGAGTATTTGGTACAGGATCACGCCGAGTGCCCAGATGTCGGTACGGGCATCGATCTTTTGAGTTTCGCCGCGTACTTGCTCGGGCGCCATGTACGGAACGGTGCCGGCCAACATGCCGACCGACCGCGTCCGCTCGCTCACATGCAACGCCAGCCCGAAGTCGAGCACATACGGACGGCCGTCGGTATCGATGAGGATGTTGTCCGGCTTCAGGTCGCGATGGAACAGCCCCTTGCTATGGGCGGTCGCCACAATCGCGGCCGTGTCGGCAAGCAGTTGCGCGATGAGATCGTAGGCGTCGAGCCGGTCTTGATGCCGTCTCCACCATCGCGACAGACTCGTGCCCGGAATGTACTGCTGCACGACGCAGACCGACGGCCGTCCCAAGACCAATGTGTCGAAAATCTGGTAGATCGTCGCGATCCCGCGTTCCTGCAATCGCGCGACGGTCCGCGCTTCGTCACGGAAGCGGGCGAGTTGCTCTGGGGTCCAAGCGATGTCCGGCCGGGGCAGCTTGAGCGCGACGTCCCGGTCGAGCCCGATTTCCTTGGCGAGCAACACGAGGCCATATCCGCCCTGCCCCAGCTCCCGCTCGATCACGTACTTGCCATCCAGGCAAGTTCCACGGGGAAACGGTTGCGGGACTGGCTGCCCAAGCTGCTCGAGCAGGGGCGAAGGCGGCGAAACCGGCGATTCTTGGTCGGATTGAGTCGGTAGCGACACGTGGCGAGCCGGCAACGGGTTCTCGCCAATCTCTGGCTCCATTCTCGGCGGTTGATCGGGTAGCGGTCCGGGGAACTGATTGACGGTCGTGGGAGGCTCGAATGGGGATTGGTCGCTTGACATTGACTCTCTCGGACAACCAGTAGCTGGACAGGTCGAATTATGTTTCACCGGTGGACCGTCACGCCGGCTCGCTTCTCCTTCAACGACCTGGAGATTGTGGCAAACAAGTACTCAATCGGCAAGAATTCCAGGCCGCTGTCCCTGACATTCGCTTCCCGGTCAAGCGCCGGCCGCCCCTCGTGCGTCTTGCCTTCAGCAGTCGCATTGGTCCTGATTCTCCGAAAGCACCGAAAAACCGACCATGTTCGCGCCTTAAGGTAGTGGGCCGAGACGCTGCCGAATTGGGCAAAACGTTTGGCTGATCGGGACCTTCGAACCACGTTTGGGGCTTTTTCATTCAGGCGGTCCGCAAGCGCACAGCTGCGGCAGAGCGCTCCACCACACCGCCAGGAACGGCTTCAGGCCGGCATTACGCACGGATCGTCTGGTCCGCGACGAAAATCGACCGCCTTTCCGCCTTTTTTAAGTAGAAGCGTTTCCTCGGATCAGGAATTGAGCGAAGCGCAACCCACTTCCGATCTAACCCATGAGCGAGATTCTTCATGACCCAGTTCCACAATGATCCGTTCCACGTCTCGCCCGGCGATTCAGACTCGTTCCAATTCGATCCGACGCTGCCTTCGCTCATGAAGTCCCAAAGCGGAACCGAGATCCCCGAGACGGATTTCTGCACCTTCATTTCCGGAACACGACATCCAAACCTCGACTCGATTCGCGGTCTGACGCAGACGCCCGAGAAAGGAGCGATCGTTCTGCCGTCCTCCATTCCGCTCCTGAACCAAAATCGCGACGACGCCCTGTCGCGAATGCCGGTCTACGGTGTCGACTTGGTCATCCAATCGGACGACCGGTCCAAACACGTCATGGTTTTCGGCCCCACCGGCGGCGGAAAAAACGTCGCCGTCCTGAACATGCTGCGGTTCTCCGCCTTGCGAGACCCCCATCAGACGGTGATCACCTTTTCTTTGAAGGCGAGCGACTTTGGGCCGGTGGCGGCCATCTGCAACTCCTCCGGAAAAGATCTGGTTGTTGTTAACTTGAACGACGCCTGGCGGAGCATCGGCTGGAATCCACTCGACACAAAGCTCCCCGACCTGGCCTACGACCGCATTCGACGGTTCGCGGACGCGGTAAAGAATCCCAACTCGCATGATTCCGAATTCTGGACACAGTGGATCAAAGTCGCCATGAAAGGCGCGTGGGAGGCGGGCTATCGGAGCTTTCCCGCGATGTTCCACCTCTTTTCGCTGCCCAAACCCGCGATGCTCGAAAGCCTGCGATCGCATAACAACGCCTGCTCCTCGCAGCTGGTCGATTTCCTCGTTGGGGATTCCCATAACGCGCAAACAGTCCTCGCCTCGATTATTGGCGCTATGGCGTGTTTTCTTTCCCGTAACGTGATGCGTGTGATGTCCAAAGACGAGCTAAAGCTACGCGCATTGCTGAAGCGCCCCGTGTGCTTGCATGTCGAGATGCCGGAAACCAGTCTCGAAACGCAGCAGGTCCTCTATCAAATGCTTGCCCGAATCATCACCGACGAACTGATCACCGTCGCGGAGGAATGTCCCGACACCGCTCCGCCGGCCACGATTTTCTACGATGACATGCCATCCCTTGGCTATCTGCTGTCGCCAAATCGATTGATGACCATGCGATCCCGCGGTATCGGAGTCGTCGCGGGCGTCCAGTCCCTGGCCTCGCTCGAGCTGGTCTACGGTCCCGTCACCAAAGCCCTGATTGACAATTTTCATACCAAGATCGTTCTACCTGGCGGACCGGCTGACGATGCGGCCTTTTTCGCCAGCGCAAGCGGTGAACAAATGGTGGTCTTGCCAACCCACGAGGGACAGACTCCAACCTTCATCCACCGGCAGTTGCTTAATTCGGCCTCTATTCGCACGCCCGGCTATCATCACCCCAACCTCGGCATGCCCGCGACTTTGATCTTCGGAGCCATTACCTTCCAAGTGTATCTCCAACGCTCCTACGAGCACCCCAGCATTGCCCGCATCGTCCGGGCGACGCGCCACATCACCGGGCGCGAGAGACTGCGCGAGCGTCGCCTGCGGATTCCCAAATCACCGGACGCGAATCGCTGGGCGGCCCGCAGCGCCACAACCACCTTTACCAACACCGCTGGTTGGTCGAATGACCAACTCAGCGCGAGACTTGAACAGGTGCGCGAAACTCTGGATTGGAAAAACACAACTGGCAACGCTCGCCAATGGTGGAGCGCATTCGAGGTCGAAAACGCCAAGAAGCTCGCCTTGGTGCTGCGACTC
Source organism: uncultured Planctomycetaceae bacterium (assembly GCA_903921945.1). GTDB lineage: Bacteria > Planctomycetota > Planctomycetia > Pirellulales > Pirellulaceae > CAIXSC01. The sequence goes on along the minus strand of CAIXSC010000446.1, from coordinate 635 downwards.
GCCGAGGAATTGGCGGCACGCAAAGCGACCATTACGGAGTTCTTTATCGCTTACGTCTATAGCAACACCGACAACATCACGGCCAACCTCCACTACCTGGATTACACCCGGCTGAAAAAGGAGGAAGAGGCGAAAAAGAAACGGCAGGCGGCCAAAGCCGCCCAGCCGATCAAGGAAGGCGCGTCGCCGGCGGCCGGAAGCGCAAAAGAACGGCCCGTGCTCGACCCGGATGCCCCGATGGGTTTCGAGGTTGTTTTGACTTCCTACGGCCGGACGCGACTGGAGGTGATCAAGGTTGTGAAGTCGGCCACCGGAATGTCGCTGATCGACACGAAGAAGTTGGTGGAATCCGCCCCGATCACGCTCGGACGCGCGCGGACACGCCACGACGCGGATCAAGTTGTCCAAGAGATCGGCAACGCCGGCGGCGACGCGCACGTCGCCTAAAGGCCGGCCGGAAACAAACTGCATACGCGGCTTGGACGGCGTCGGGGCGACCCCACAATAACGGTCCATCCGGGATTCGTGTGGGTCCCGCGGCTAGGAAGCCGCATTACACCGAATTCCCGGACGGATTAGCTCACGGAGCCACAGAGGCACGGAGAGGCACGAGAACGTGATGGGGACGTTGATCG
>CAIXSC010000445.1 GCA_903921945.1 uncultured Planctomycetaceae bacterium | reverse complement strand
GGCGACAATCGTAGGGCCGGAGCGGCATGAATGTCCTTATGTACGACGGACATCTTGTCCGTCGCGAGCATGTCGTAATCGGCTCCGGTTCCGCTCGGCCGCGTAGCTGCTTTACCGAACGGCCGCAGCCGGCGCGGCTTTGCAGCTCGAAGCGCGCTAGGCAAGATCGAGAGACTCGCTTGTCGCCAGCATCGCTTGCATTTTCAGGATTAACGATCTTTCGAGCGGCGGCGGAAACGTCGCCCGGCACGCGTTGACCCGCTCGGGGAGTCAGGCCTCGCGCGACGTGAACGATCCCCCCGCGATCGATCCTCGCCCCGCGACCGATCCGGATCTCGCGATCGATCCTCACCACGACGGTCGCCACGCGGGATCTCACTGCGTTGCCGATCGTTGCCGAGACGCTCGCCGCGCGGCCGCTCACCATCAGAACGTCCGCCACGCGGCCGCTCACCACCAGGCCGCTCACCACCAGGCCGCTCGTTGCGTGGCCGTTCCCCAAGCGATCTTCGGCTACGCTCTCGCTCCCCTGTCACCCGCTCCCCTGTCACACGTCTTTCGGGCACTCGCTCCCCTGTCACTCGCTCCCCTGTCACTCGCTCCCCTGTCACACGTCCCTTAGCGGTGTGTTGTTTACCGGCGCTGGGACGATTGGTTGGGCTTTGCCCAGTTGTTCTACCGCGGGATTTTCTTGTCTCTGCGTCGTCGTCCTCCTCATCAAACTCGTCGTCATCGTCGTCGCGTGGCGCGGCGGAGTCTTGCAGGGCGAGCCGTTCCAGGGAAGCGGGCCAGCCGTCGACGGGGACGATCGGCGAGCCGGTGGCGGAGCTGCCGCAGGCTTTTCGCAGCTTGTCCAGCAGTTGTTGCAAGTCGGCGGGTAGCGGCATCTCGAAGCGGAGCCGTTGGCCGGTGATCGGATGCGTGAAACCGAGTTCGGTGGCGTGCAAGGCGCAGCGCGGGGCGCTACTGCGATCTTCGAGCGTTTTCTGAAACAGCGGTTGGCAATACACTTTGTCACCGCACAGAAAATGGCCGCTCTCCGCGAGGTGGATACGGATTTGATGCGTGCGGCCGGTTTCCAAGCGGCAGGCGACGAGCGTGTAATCGCCCAACTTTTCCAGCGGGCGCACATGGGTGACCGAGCGTTGGCCGACATCGGGCAGTTTGGTGCTGCCGCGGCGGCCGTCGCCGCGATCCCGCACGAGCCGGGAAACGATGGTCGCGGCTTCCACGGCGCCATGCGCGATCGCCACGTAGGCGCGGTGGATGGAGTGGCGGCGAAACTGCTGGACCAAGCTGCGTTCGGCGGGCACTGAGCGGGCGAACACCATCAAGCCGCTCGTCTCGCGATCGAGCCGGTGCACGGGCCGGACCGGGATGACAATCGGTCGTCGCTCGGCATCGTTCCGGCCCGGTTGTGGAGCTCCTCCCCGTGGAGCTCGCCCTTGCCGCGCGACGCGCCCCGGCGGCTCGGCGCCGCCGGCCTGGGTGCGGGCTCGTTTGGCGAGCACTCGGGCGAGCGCCTCGTCGAGTGTCGGCTGGCGTTGTTTGCGGTGGTCGGCCCATTGCCGCTCCTCGCGATGACGCAAGGTGGTCATGCCGGCGGGCTTTTCGACCACCACCACATGCGCGTCGACGTACCGAATCCGCAAGTCTTCATCGCGGGGTGGCAGGGCTTGGGCCTGGGGTAGCACCTTGACCACTTCCCCTTCCTTGAGCCGCCGGCCTTCGTCCACACAGAGATTGCCGTGGATCTGCACGCGTCGGCCATGGATGAGCTTGCGGGCTTGGTTCCAGGAAAGCTCGGGGAGCCGTTTGCGGAGCAACGCGGCCAGCGTCGTCTGGGCCTCGTCGGCCGCGATATGGAACACTTGGCTGCCGTCGCGTTTCATGGAAACTCCGCTGGCGCGACCCGGTCCGCCAGCCGTATGGCTCATTTTCGATTATCCGGCCGGCCGGTATCTTACCGGTTCCCGTTCGCTTCACCAGGGAGACCCGGTCCGCCGTTTTTCCACCTATGTCTTCGACGATCTCCGCCCAACACCCCCTGCGGCTGGCCATGTGGTCCGGGCCGCGGAATATCTCCACGGCCTTCATGCGTTCCTGGGAAAACCGGTCCGACACGGTGGTCGTCGACGAACCGTTCTACGCGCACTACCTGGCGGTGACCGGCAAGGACCACCCCGGCAAAGAACAAGTGATCGCGGCGGGGGAAACCGATTGGAGGCAAGTCGTCAAGCAGCTCACCGGACCGGTTCCCGGCGGCAAAGCGATCTACTACCAAAAACTGATGACGCACCATTGGTTGCCGTCCATGGGACGCGATTGGTTCGCGGATCTGCGGCATTGTTTCCTCATCCGCCACCCGCGCGAGATGATCACGTCTTACATCAAGATCGTCGAACGCCCGACACTCGAAGACACCGGTTATCCTCAGCAGACCGAAATCTTCGAGTGGGTGCGAAACCACACGGGTGAAATTCCGCCGGTCATCGAATCGACGTCCGTTTTAAACGAACCGGAAGCCACGTTGAGAACGCTGTGCGAACGACTGGGAATCGCGTTCGAACCGGCCATGTTGTCTTGGCCGCCCGGACCGCGGGCGACCGACGGCGTCTGGGCGCCGCACTGGTACGCGGAAGTCGAAAAGACAACGTCGTTCCGTCCGTATCGACCGAAAGACGAGCCTGTCCCCGCTTCGCTTCAATCGCTTTATGAAGAATGTCTCGACCATTATGAACGCCTGGCCGTCCATCGGCTGGCGTAAGTGACCGTCCCCGCTCGGGAAATCTATGCTCCAAAAATTCAACGAACGCAATCGCGATCTGATCGTCAACATCAACGGCCGGCTGGTGCATCGCGACCAAGCGGGTATCAGTCCGTTTGACTCGGCCGTGCAAGGCGGCGACGCGGTCTGGGAAGGTCTGCGCGTGTACGAGGGCCGGATCTTCAAACTGATGGAACACCTCGACCGGTTGCGCGGGTCGGCCCTCGCACTCGCGTTCGCCGAGATTCCTTCGCATGAGCAGATCATCGAGCAGATCCGCCGCACGTTGGCCGCCAATCAAATGCGCGACGGCGTCCATATTCGTCTCACGTTGACCCGGGGCGTCAAGTTGACGTCGGGCATGGACCCGCGGCTGAATGTCTTCGGACCGACGCTCATCGTATTGGCCGAGCATAAACCGCCCGTGTATGACAAGTCGGGGATCACGCTGGTCACGGCGAGCGTCCGGCGGTTCAGCGCCGATTGCCTCGATCCCAAAATCCACCACAACAATCTCATCCAGTCGATACTCGCGAAGATCGAAGCGAACGTCGCCGGCGCCGACGACGCGCTGATGCTAGACACCCGCGGCTTTGTCGCGGAGACGAACGCCACCCATGTGTTCATCGTTGATCGCGGCCGCGTGCTCACGCCCCGTGTCGTCGCCTGTCCCGAAGGCATCACGCGCGCTACCGTCATCGAACTGTGCCAGCAGCATGGGATTCCCTGCGAAGAGCGCGACTTGAGCCTCGCCGAGATCTACCGCGCCGACGAAATGTTCTGCACGGGCACCATGGGGGAATTGGCGCCAGTGACGAAAGTCGACGGCCGCGTGATCGGACGGATGGCCGTCCAGACTGGCGACGGGACGAACGCGGGCAACGGCGGAGCCGGGCCGATGACGCGGCGGCTGAGCGAACTGTTCACTCAGCGAACCAAGACCGAAGGCTACCCGATACTCGCGGACGAGGCCGCCGCAAGCGGCTCAGGAGTCAGTCGATGAAAAAGAGCACTGGTACGGACAGCGTGGAAATTGGCGGCGTGCATCTGAAGCTCAGCCAACCACACCAAGCGACGGGCCAGTGGATCGGCCAGCGCGAAGTGCTCAAACAGTTGCTCGCCTGCTGGCTGGTGGTCGACGACCGCGACCAACCGCTCGCCCCGCGGCTTGTCGGGGCCCCTGGAATCGGCAAGACGGCTTTGGCGATGGCCGCCGTCGAGGCTCGGCGCCAGGAGCTTTACATCTACCAATGTACGGCCGACACGCGGCCTGAAGATTTGCTCGTCACCCCGGTGCTCGCGGAAAGCGGCAAGATCGCTTATCACGCGTCGCCGCTGGTCACCGCGATCATTCGCGGCGGCGTCTGCATCCTGGATGAAGGCAACCGGATGAACGAGAAGTCGTGGGCCAGTCTGGCCCCGCTGCTCGACCATCGCCGCTACGTCGAATCGATTGTGGCGGGGATTACGATTCCGGCGCACCGCGACTTTCGCTGCTGCGTCACGATGAATCAGGATGATTCGACGTACGAAATCCCCGACTACATCCTCAGCCGTTTGCAGCCGACCCTGCAAATCGGCTTCCCCAACCGCCAAGACGAGTTGGCCATCCTTCAGTACCATCTGCCGTTCGCCGAGGCGCAGATGCTGGCGATGACGGTCGAGTTTCTCCAGCACGCGCACGAATTGAAGCTCGACTTCTCTCCCCGCGACGGCATCAACATCCTGCGGTTCGCCATGAAACGCTTGGCTCAGGATCCGTCCCACCCGATGGGCAAGGACAAAGCTTGGCAGGAGGCGTTGCAAGCCTGCCTTGGCGAAGATGCCGCCGACCTCGAATCGCTCGCCCAACGCCGCAGCCGCACGCTCGGCGGCGACGCCGTGCCGCTCGGACTCGGCGACTTCTTCTTCGGCCCCAATAGCCCGTTGCATCCCGACCGGGACAACGACGACGGCGACGGCGATGACGATGACGACGATAGCGACATCGATGATTCGGATGACGATGTCAACTGGGACGACGATCAAGACGACTCGGGACGGGGAAAACGCCGATGACACCGCGCAAGCCTGGTGACGACGCGGACGGATCGGACGATGTCCACGGCAATGGCTCGGCGCCCGACTTCAATGCGATCTTGCGATTCAGTCCGCGAGTGACATGTTTGCCGGTGGTCCATGGGAGCGGGGATTTCTCGCTCGAGGCGCGGCGTTGGCTGTTGGAAGAACGTTTTGATTGTGTCGCGGTGCCGTTGCCGCCATCGTTTCAGGCGTCGGTGGAAGAGGCGATTGGGCGGCTGCCATCGCCAGCGATCGTGGTGCAGCGCGAGCCGCCGCGGTTCGAGGCTGGCGAATCGTCGGAGCGAGGCACGTTGAATTACGTGCCGATCGACCCCTGCCAGCCGGTGATCGCGGCGTTGCGGTGGGCGCTCGAAGAGCGGGTCGCGCGGGAGTTCATCGACCGCGAGACGGCGCATTTCGAAGCCTATTCGGCCGTTCTGCCCGACCCGTACGCGGTGAAGCGAACGGCGGCCGCGCGGTTCGCCGCCGCCGTGTTGCCGGCCTTGCCGCGACCGGAGCCGGATAGCCAGCCCGACCAGCGGATCCGGCACATGGCTCGCCGCTTGCGCCACTTGGAACGCCACTATCGCTCGGTGCTGTGTGTCTGCTCGCTGCTTGACTGGCCGTGGCTGCGCGAGGCGTTCGTGGAGCGGCGGCCGGCGGACGAGGAAGAAGACCCGGTTGCCGAAACCGAACTCTTCGGCGTCGAGCCAAAAAACCTGCTGTTTTTGCTCGGCGAACTGCCGTTCATCACCGGACTGTACGAACGGGCGCGGAACGAATTGGAAGACGACACCAATCTCTCCATCGATGGCGTGAAGGAATTGTTGTTGTCGGCGCGGGAAGCTTATCAGGTCGAATTCAAAGGCCGCGCGCGGCGAATCGGACCGCTCTTGCTGCGGCAGTGCCTGAAATACGTTCGCAACCTGTCCCTGATCGATCGCCGGTTGACTCCCGATCTGTACTCGCTGGTTGTCGCGGCGCGGCAGACGGCTGGCGATCAGTTCGCGTTGCGGGTCGCGGAGATCGCCGGCACCTATCCGTTCGCCGAAGACAACCAGGGTCCGCGACTGTCCTTAGGGGTGAATCAAGCGCAACTGCCGGATGGCGAAATGTTCCGCACCGTCAATCGGTTGGCGGGCCCGCCGCTGGAATGGCGGTCCTGCGAATTGCAAAGGCGGCCGGAGAAGAACGAGGAACAGCAGTGGCGGATGTCGTGGAATCCGTTCGAGCAATGCAGTTGGCCGCCTGAAGACGAGCGGATCGAGAGTTTTCGCGCCCACGTGTTTGACCGGGCCCGCGCGATCCTTGGAGCCGATTTGGCGAAGACCGAGAAGTTCACGACGAGCATTCAGGACGGCATCGATATCCGCGAAACGATGCGCCATTGGCATGACGGCGGCCTGTATGTGAAGGTGCTTCCGCCAAGCCGCGCACGGCTCGACTGTGTCATCATGCTGTTTGACTCGCCCGCCGATCCCCGCGAATACACCTGGCGCAGCACTTGGTTTGCGGAACACGAGGAAGAGTCCACGTTGGCGTTTTACGCCACCAATTTCCGTGCTCAAGCGATCGGTCCGGGAATTTGTCTCGCCACATACGGCGGCGCGATGTTCCTGTTCCCGCCGAAGCCCATTCCGGACATCTGGAGCGACCCGCGGCTCGACTTCACCGACACGCTGGAAGAGCGATTGATCGCGGCCGGCTGCCTGCACGCTCGCGAATCCCACGTGGCGTTAATGAGCGCCATACCGCCCGGCGCGGGACTGCGCCGGCTGGCGAAACGGTATGGCAAGCGGCTCGTTCACGTGCCGCTGGGCCAGTTCAGCGACTCGACCATCCAACAGCTCCGTCTGCTCCACGTGCTCAACGGCAAGCATGTTCGCAGCTATGCCGCCCACTTCATTCGCAAAGCGTGAGAAGTGAGCCGCAAAGCGTCAGGGGAGCGTTGAGAAAGCTACGGGGGACGCTTAGGGGGAGTGTCCAGAAAGCGCCAACCGAATCCGGAGTGAACACGACCAGCCGGCAGACTACTTGGCTGCCGGTTTTTCTTCGGCCGGCTTCTCGGCGGGCTTCTCCGCTGCTGGCTTGTCATCCGCCGGTTTTTCCACCGGTTTCTCGGCCGGTTTTTCATCAGCCGGTTTTGCTTCGGCCGGCTTTTCTGCGGGCTTTTCGGCCGTTGGCTTGCCATCCGCTGGCTTTTCCACCGGCTTTTCCACCGGCTTTTCCACCGGCTTTTCCACCGGCTTTTCCGCAGGCTTTCCGGCTTCTGGCTTCTCAGTCGCCGGCTTCTCGGCTGCCGGCTTTT
>CAIXSC010000444.1 GCA_903921945.1 uncultured Planctomycetaceae bacterium | reverse complement strand
TAGCCCCACTGCGCGAACGGCATCGCCCCCGAGTCGTACCAGCAGTCGATGACGTCCGGCACCCGCCGCATCCGCGCACCGGCGGCGAAGGGCGAATCGTACGTGACGGCGTCGATGTACGGCTTGTGGACCCGCAGATCGTCGGGCAGTTCGGGACGACGACGTTTCGCTTCCTCCCAGGCTTCGGCGCCGGAAGCGCCCGGCTTGGCGAGCAGTTCGTCATAGCTGGCGATCGCCTCCATTCGACCTGTCGATTCGCAGACCCAGATCGGCAACGGCGTTCCCCAGAAACGCTCGCGGGACAGCGCCCAGTCGATGTTCGATTCCAGGAAATTGCCGAACCGGCCGTCGCGAATGTGATCCGGCAACCAGTTGATCCGCTGGTTGTTGGCGAGCATGCGGTCGCGATAACGCGTGGTGCGGATGAACCAACTGCGCCGCGGATATTGAATCAACGGATCGTTGTCGGCCCGCCAACAGAACGGATACGGGTGGAGGTACTGCTCTTGATGAAACAGCAACCCGCGTCCCTTGAGCTCCCGCGAGATATCCTTGTCGGCTTCTTTGACCCAGCGGCCAACGTACTCGGCCGGCGCCTCCGCCGTGAACTTGCCATCTGGTCCCACGGCGCAGATCAGCTCGGGGCCCTCGCCCGGTTCGAACCGAGCTTGCTCGGCCAACAGCACCTCGAAGTCGACTTCGCCAAACGCCGGCGCTTGGTGAACGACGCCCGAACCGCTATCAAGCGTGACAAAATCGGCGGCGACCACTCGCCAAGCCACGTGTTGCGTGCCACCCGCCCGGAGCCGGCCCTGCCCGTCGCCGAGCCGGCTGTGGTAATTGGAAAACGGCGGAACGTAGCGTTTTCCAAGCAGTTCCGAGCCGCGTCGAATCGACTCCACTTTCAGTTCACGTTTGATCTTGCCGGCCAACGCCTCGACAAGCGCGGCGGCCAGGATCAACCGTTGGCCCGATTCGGCGTCGACCACCGTCGCGTACTCGAAGTCGGGATGGACCGCCGCGAATTGGTTGCTGGGAAGCGTCCACGGCGTGGTTGTCCAAACAAGCAACGCGGTGTCCGGTTCGTCGACGAGCGGAAAGCGGACGTAGACGCTCGGATCGGCGACCTCGCGATACCCCAACCCGACTTCGCCGCTGGACAGTGCGGTGCCGCCCTGCGCCCACCACCAGACGATCTTGTGGCCTTGGTAGAGCAGGCCCCGGTCGAACAGGCTCTTCAAAGACCACCAGACACTCTCGACGTAGCTCTCGTGATAGGTCACGTACGCATCTTCGAGGTGGATCCAGAATCCCAACCGTTCGGTAAGCCGTTCCCACTGTTTCATGTAGCGCCAGACGCTTTCCTGGCACTTATGGATGAAGGGCTCGACGCCGTACGCTTCGATTTGCTCCTTGGAATGGATTCCCAGTTCCTTGCAGACCTCGACTTCGACCGGCAGCCCGTGCGTATCCCAGCCCGCCTTTCGCTCGCACAGATATCCGCGCATCGTGCGGTAGCGAGGAAAAACGTCCTTGATCGCCCGCGTCAAGCAGTGGCCGGGATGAGGCATGCCATTGGCCGTCGGCGGACCCTCGAAGAACACAAATCGCGGCGCGCCCTGCCGCCGCTCAAGCGATTGTTCGTAAATCCGCCGCGACTTCCAAAACCCAAGGATCTCTTCTTCGAGCGCGGGAAAACTGACATTGTTCGGCACCGATTGAAACATAACGCGGCTCTGAAAAGATGGTTTCCCCAGGAACGCGACACGTGAAATCCGGCAACCGGCCGCGAATGTCCGGCAAGTGGCCAGGCAACTAACTATTCGGCAACGATCATTACCAGCTGACGAGTGGCTTATGGCACACCAGCACTCCGCCAAAACGCCTACCCACTGCGGCAGACCCGCTTGGCGCAAGCTCTGGATTTTCCAGTGGCCTCTGCCTCGGTCGGTGGCTGTGGCTTGTTCCGGTTGCGGGCTGTTTTGGTAACCGGCCTGTCCCGGAAATCGGCGTGTCCCGGTAATCGGCGTGTCCCGGCAATCGGCGTGTCCCGGCAATCGGCGTGTCCCGGTAACTCGAATTCCTCAGTCAGCCGAAATGCTGTCATCCCGACTTGGCTTCGTCACCGAGCGTCAGCTTTATCACCGAGCGTCAGCTTTATCACCGAGCATCCGCTTCGTCACCGAGTTGACACCGACTTGGCTTCGTCACCGGAG
>CAIXSC010000443.1 GCA_903921945.1 uncultured Planctomycetaceae bacterium | reverse complement strand
CGCGGCCGACACGACGCGGGTGTGCGCGAGCGTGGCGACCACCGCGACGTGCCAATGCACGTGCGACTGCGGCGACAGCGGCGGGTACACACCGGCGAGCGGCGGCGGGTCCAACTGCTCGTGCAGTTGCCAAGCGAGTTCGAGCATCAACTTTGGATAGCTAGCCATGCTTAGCCTTGAACAGCGTCGAGCGGCGCGGAAAGCGTTCTCGCAGCAAATTCGCCAAGAGGACCACCAGCGCCAGAGCGAGGCGGTAACCATCTCGCCGCCATTGGCGGAGGATAGGAGAGTTGCCAGTCCGCGTGGTCCAGTCCGGGTAGCGATCGCGACGCCGGTGCTGTACGTGGGCGGCGCAGAGCAATGGATCGCCAGCCTCTGCCATTGGCTCGATCCCGACCGGGCGGTCGTGACCAAGGTGATCGTGCTCTTCCCAAACGCGATCAACGACGTGGCGGTGTCGTGGCTGCCGCGCTGGGTGGAGGTGGTCGATTCCCGCACGATCGAGCAGGATGGCAGCTTCGACGTGGTCATCACCTGGGGCCTACTCGATCTTGTCGAGCGCATCTCGCACCTAACCTGCCCGACGATCGACGTGCAGCATGGCGTGTTCATGCATGAGACGTGGCAGAGCCCGCTGGTGAAGGCCGCGACGCGAGCCCATGAACTGTTTGGCACAACGATCGTCGGCGTGAACGAGGCGGTGAGGAACAACTTCCCGGAGCATGTCCGCGACCAAGTGAAGATCATTCCCAACGGTAGCGACCCCGGACGAGTCTATCCGCTGGTTGATCGGGATGAACTGCGAGCGTCACTCGGCCTGACTTCCGAGCACAAGGTGGTCGTCTACATCGGCCGCATCGCCGTCGAGAAGAACGTCCAGGCCCTGATCGACGCCGTCGAACACCTCGACGAGTCTTGGCACGCCGTGATCATCGGGCCGCAGTACGTTCCACTCGAACGCCTCGGCCCGCGAGTCCACCTGCTGCCGGCCCAGCGCCGCATCGGCAATTGGCTTGGAATCGCGGACGTCCTGTGCCATCCGAGCGACTACGAATCGCACTGCTTCTCGATCAACGAGGCTTGGCTCGCCGGCGTGCCCGTGGTGTCGTGCGACTACCTCGTCAATCGGCTGTTTGAGGAACGGCATGGCCCGATGATGTGGCTCGTGCCGACCCGTCCCGAGCCAGCGCGACTCGCAGCGGCGATCGCCGCTGCCTACGAGGGGCGAAAGAACGCGCGCGTGACCCACGCTCGCGATGTTGCGAGCCGCGAGTACGCCGCGCCGGTCATGGGAAGAAAGTGGTCGGACCTGGTGGCGACCGTCGCGTGAAAACCTTACGGTGTTGGCGGCCGGTGTCGGACCCGGCTTGGAAGTCTTTCACGCCCAGCGTTGCGATGTCGTCATCACTCTCGGCAGCCACGGAATAGTCTGTGCCGAGCGTTCCGGACCCACCTGGCACCTTCCCGCCAATCGCACGGAAGTCCGCGACGTCTGCGGTGCGGGTGACACGGTTTTCGCCGCACTGGCCGTGGAAATCGTCGTGGGCAAATCGCTCCGTGACGCCTGTCTGGCGGCAATGTGGGCGG
>CAIXSC010000442.1 GCA_903921945.1 uncultured Planctomycetaceae bacterium | reverse complement strand
TTCGGCCGCATCCTCAACCAAACAGGTTTTAACGTTTCACGGTCGGCCATCGCCATGACGACGCCGCGCGACATTATCTTTGTAGTCGACATGTCTCCTTCAATGAACAATGACACCGAACCATGTTGGGCCACCACGATCATCAATAATGCTTTCAACACGTCATCGCCTCCCATAGGGACGCAACTCGTGCAGAAAATGTACTCTGAGATGGGGTGGCAAACCACTTTTCCTGGAGGACAACAATACCTGGGATTCCCGCTTCTAACTCTCAGCCAGAACGACGGGTGGAACTATGCCGTGCTAACCGATAACGATGGACCGTTGACAAAAGCCACCATAAACACTGCGTATCGAATCCTCAACACTGATTCCGAACCGGTCCGGAAGGATAAGGCCTACCGCTATATTATCGACGAGCAAATCAGCAAGTTCTTTCCGCCAAATGTGAAGCCCGACCCGAAGGTCAAAGATACCGCCACCCGAAAGTACTGGTCGTATTACCTTGACTATCTGGCCACCCCTCAACTAGTAAGAAGCAACACGAAGGGAGGATTGCGTTTTAAAGGAACCACTAAATCCGCCAAACTTCCAGAGGTGGAGCTTTTGTATAATGTTGCAAACTCGACCTACGGGAATCCGTTTCATTTGCTTCAAACTGCGGCATCGACTGCGGAAGTAAATAGCCACCTAAACATGATCAGCCTGCGCACCTATCTCCAATTCATGCTTGATTTTGGAAAGGACGAGGTACTTCAGTCTAGCGGAGTGTACACTCCCCTTTCGACCAACCATCCTTTCTTTCTGAAAACTAACGAGAACGTGGACGGCGAGGATTACGTGACGCCTCTGAGCGAGCAACCGATGCAAGCGATTCGCCGCGCCTTGATTTCCACCATTAATTTAATCAAGACCCGCAATGCGAACGTGGGAGATTCGAACCAGCTAGATCGAATCGCAGTCCTGGCTATGGATTCCAAAACGCGGACAGCAGCGGATGTCGTCTTGACGTCCGATTACAATTCCGTCCGCAATTCCTGCGCAATGCTTCAATCTTCGAAAGAACAGGTAACAGCTTCGACCGCGACCCAATTGGACGCGAATCTGGTTTTCGCTGGCCAGCAGTTATTGCCAACCGCTCAGGGACGTCCCTTTGCCCGGAAGATCGTCGTCATCCTGTCCGATTTTTACCCGACAAACTCATCCTATACGCAAGCCCAAATTGACGCCTATCAACTCCAGTATCCGTATCCTGATTACGGATGGTTTCACGCCATAGCACCTCCTCCAGGGGTTACCGACTCGCGTTACGAACCAAACAGCACTCGACGAACGAATCTAAACGGAGCCTTGATGGCCGCGCACCAGCGATACGCGACCGGTGTCGAAATCTACGGAGTGAAGGTTGGGTTCTCGAGCAGTCAAACCATGGCCGATGCCCTGGCGGAATTCGGCGGCACAGCCAATACGGCGAACGAGGCCCCGATTGTGACCAACAACCCGGCCCTCTACGAAGACCGCATCAAAGCGGTGCTCGCCGACATCATTGACAATCCCCGCGGACGGCTGGTGCAATGACAGGCGGCGAAGCCCGTAGCTGTCATCCGCCGACCTCGAGCTAGCCGCTCACCTGCTTGAGGAGCCACCTCAAGATAGACGCGCCGAGTGAGCCGAACCGCCGCAGTTGCCGTCCAAAAAACCGACGTAATTCTTTGTTTTTCGTCGGTTGGCAGCCGCAAGTCCTGAAACGCATGACCGAACCGCGACGAACGACCGCCGACCGCGCCGCCGTGTAACTTCTTGCGTGGCAACCGGCAGTGCCATTCGTGCTCGCGTCCAACCCAGCACTCCAACCTGTATCCGTCGGACGCTTACGGCTGTGTTACACTGTCGACCCGCGTGGTCGCGAGGTCATCTTTCCGAGGAGCACTGATCGTATGTCGCAGCTTTCCCGAATTCCAGTTTTGCCCTATCAAACCACTCGCCGTCACTTCCTGCAGGCGGGCTTGGCCGTGGCTGCCGCCACCGCGCTTCCCCAGGGCGTATCCGCCGCCAGTCCGAATGGGAAACTGCGGACGGCGCATATCGGTGTGGGCGGGATGGGTGGAGCAGACCTTGCCTCGATCGCTTCGCACCCCAAGGTGGAAGTGGCCGCGTTGTGCGATGTCGATTTGGGCACGTTGAACGGGGCCGGTTCGCGGCATCCGAACGCCAAAAAGTTCCGCGACTTCCGGGAAATGCTGAGCCAACTGGGCGACTCGATCGACGCGGTTGTGGTGTCGACGCCGGATCACACGCACGCCCCGGCCGCGATGACCGCGTTGAACCACAATAAGCCGGTCTATTGCCAGAAGCCGCTGACGCACGAAGTGTTCGAGGCCCGCAAGTTGCGCACCGTGGCCGAGTCGAAGAAACTGACGACTCAAATGGGCATCCAGGTGCATTCGAGCGCCGTGTACCGACGAGCGGTGCGGATCATTCAGGACGGGGCGATCGGCAAGGTGAGCCGGGTTTACGCGTGGTCCAACAAGAATTGGGGATTTGACGGTGGACCGTTCACCGCCACTGCCGACCCGCCTTCGAACCTGGACTGGAACCTGTGGCTCGGCACCGCCGCTCAACGCCCGTTCACCCCGGGCGTTTACCATCCGGGCAATTGGCGAAAGCTGGTCGATTTTGGCACCGGGACGCTCGGCGACATGGGCGTCCACATTTTCGATACGCCGTACGCCGCGTTGGCGCTCACCTTCCCCAAGTGGGCGAAGACCACCTGTCGCAAGCCGACCGGCGTGGGACATCCGGAAAAGAACATCGTCGAATACGAATTCCCGCAGACGCCGTACACAACCGAATCGCTGATCTGGACCTGGTTTGACGGCGGTTACGCGCCGCCCAAGAGCGAGGACCTGAAGTTGCCTCCGGGTATCCAACTGCCGGGCCAGGGTGCGTTGTTCGTGGGTGAAGGCGGCCATCTGCTGCTGCCGCACGTGTCCGAGGCCAAGCTGTTTCCCGAGGAGAAGTTCCGCGATTACAAGCGGCCGGACGTCGCGGACGGCAACCATTACCACGAGTGGGTCAATGCGTGCTTGGGCGAAGCCAAGACCAGTGCCAGCTTCAGCTACGCGGGCCCCTTGACCGAAGCGCTACTATTGGGCGTAGTCGCCAACCGGTTCCCGGATACCAAGCTGGAGTGGGACGCCACCAAGCTTCAGGTGACCAACCTTGCCGACGCCAATCGCTTGATCCAACGCGAATACCGCGAGGGATTCAAGGTCGAAGGGCTGTAGGCGAGCGACTGTCCGGGCCGGACCGGCGCGGAATGCGCGCCGGTCCGCGCGAACCCGACGGCGGGTTGCGGCGTCTACTATTGGGGACTGCCACTTCTCTCTTGGAGGATTCGTGCCATGGCCACTGCCTACGAAAAGCTCGTTCGCCACTTTGCGGATCGGGAATTGCGGTACACCGCGCACGACGAACGCCAGACGATCATGGCGGATTTCCGGGGCGATGTTGGCGCCTTCCGATTGATGGCTCGCGTCGACGAGGACGACTCGTTGCTGCAAGTGTTCGCCTACATCCCGATCCGCGCGACGCCCGGTTCGCGGGCCATGATCGCCGAAGCCGTGGCGCGCGCTAACTTCGGGATGAAGGTCGGCAAGTTCGAACTCGATATGTCGGATGGCGAACTGCTGTACCAAGCCGCCCACATTCTCGTCCCGGACGATTCGGGCGAAACGTTCCTGCCCGATCACGTGATCGGACGGGTGGTCGGCACGGCATTGGCCATGGTCGACAAATACACCCCTGCCTACTTGTCGATCATCTTCGGGAACGAAACCCCGGAGGACGCTATTCGCTGCGTGGAGAACGCGTCGACGGCATCGATCGAGGAATCGTTGCGGGATTTGCTCGGCGGTTCATCGAGTGACTCAGCGGGCGACTCGTCAGGCGGATCATCGAGCGGCTCGTCGGATTCCGATCGGGACGAGGACGAGGACGAGGAGGGCTTGGCCGGCGGCGCGGACGACGTGACAGGAAAGGCGGAATCCGACGAGGAGGACGAAGACCTGAAGATCGACGAGCTCGATCTGGGGTTGAACGACGACGGGTTGAGTGAAGGCCAGCAAGGCGGCCATCATTAAAGACGTGCCTTGCGGCGCGCTGGCGTCTTGCCTCCGGTTCGTCGAATTGGTGACTCCTCGCGCGACGGGCGAGCGGCCCGTCGCGCTTCGCGATCCTCCGCTTCGACTCATTCCGCGTTCCCGGACGGAATGGCGTGGCGCGGCAAAACGATGACCGTAGCACGGCAAAAGAGCTGGGCTCGGCACGGCAAAAGCGCTGGGGTGGTTACTTGGGGATGAGTTCGAAATCGGCTTGAGTGCGAGCGAGGTAGATGGCGTCGAGTCGCAGCGGGCCGGCGCCGGTCGCGGCGAGTCGCAGGCCCCGGGCATCGAATTGTCCGAGCGTGGCGAAGAGGTCGATCGGCACCGTCACCCATTGTTCGGGAAGTTCAGCCTGATAGACCCTCACCGCCTCGCCGAATGCTGGCGGACCGACACCTCCATCGAGCCGCAACGGTTTCTCCCGCGGTTCGACCGGCAGGAATTCCAGGCTGAACACGCCTTTGCCCTGCTTTTTGAACGCCAGTCGCGCATAGCGATACTCGCCCCAAATCGGCGTTTCGCGAATGGCGACATGCGAGGGAAAAACCAGCTCCTCCACGCCTTTCGCCGCGATCACCACGGAACGTTCGCCAGAGAATTTGTCGGCCGTGTCCCAAACTGGCCGGCGCGGATTGTTGCCAGCCGCGACCCAATCGGCGTCGTCCTCCAAGGCCTGGAACAACGTCGGCATCTGGCCACTGGTTCGCAGGGTTCGCCAGACCATCCACGGTCCCGCAACGATCGTGTTGGGAGCGGGTGGTGGCGGAGGCGTGGCGCCAGCAGGTGTGGTGGCCGGGCCCGTCCGCGCCTCGATGGTGATCGTGCGTCCCGCGTATCCCTTCAGCGGCACGAGCAGTGGAGCCGGGTCGCGTTGGCCCGCCGTTCGAGCGGCCAAGGATTGCGACGCGACCGCTTGGCCGTCGATGCGAATCTCCAGCGATGGTGGCGGGTTCGCGGCTGCCATGGTGTGCGCTGCCGCCACCAGCCAGCGATCGGCGGGTTCAACGGCCAAGTCGCGTGTGAGTCGCCAGGTCGCCGCCACCGGCGACTCGGCCACGACGAATCTTCCGGGTGACGGAGCCAGATCGTCCCATTGATTCGCCCACTGAGGACGTTCGCTGGCAGCCCCCGGGCTCTCTGGCTGGTCCCCGGCCGGTTCACGGCGCCATCCGGCGACCGCGAACACGTGTCGACCGACGCGAGCCTTGATTTCGGCGGCAACGGTCGCCGGATCGAGTTCCAGCACTGGGTCGTACCAGCCAGCCATATCG
Source organism: uncultured Planctomycetaceae bacterium (assembly GCA_903921945.1). GTDB lineage: Bacteria > Planctomycetota > Planctomycetia > Pirellulales > Pirellulaceae > CAIXSC01. The sequence goes on along the minus strand of CAIXSC010000442.1, from coordinate 315 downwards.
CGAATGTCGAACGGGTCGGCAGTCATGGGCCGGCCTTCGTGCGCGGCGTCGATTTCCAGGGTCAAACGCGGGCCTCGGGACGCCGTGTTGGAACCGCCGTCGCCGACGACCGGCAGGACGACGATGCCGGTGTCCGAAGTGACCTCGGAGCCGACCAGGAAGCCGCTGTCGAACGCGGCGTTCGTGTCAGTTCCGATCAGCACTCGCGCGCGGACGCAACCGCCGCGACCAGCCAGCGTTTCGAGTCCGATGCGGCTGCGGAACACGCGCGCTGCCGACGGCAGTTCGAATTCCAAGCGGCTTGTCGCGTGAACG